>NZ_JBEYYT010000077.1:0-29809 GCF_040645715.1 Spirillospora sp. NPDC046719
TCGGCCAGCTGGGGCTGGCGAACATGCCCTTCTGCATGGGCTTGCCGCTGGCGGGGGCGCCGGCACCAAGGGCACCCCCAAGCCCCTCGGATGACCCGACCCACCAGGACGACCCCTAACTAGACGCCCCCCGGCTCCCCCCGACATCCCCCACACGACGAACCCCGCTCCCGTCCCCGGACGAGAGCGGGGTTCGTCGCGTCCAGGGACGGGAACGCAGGCGGCCACGCAACGCTCTGGTTGCCAGCGGACTGATGCGATGCTGCCGAGTGAGATGAGGTTGCCCGCCCTGTGAGTTGGGGCGATCCTGCTGCCCTCACCCGGCTCCGGGGAGGTAACAGACTCCGGCGCCAACGACCAGCGGAACGTCCATCGAGGCCCGTCCGAACGGGTACCGCGCTCTGCGATCAGCCGTGACCACTCGATGGAAGTCAGCTGGACATGTCCGCGGCCCGGCAGCCGTTCCGCCAGCGCGGTGACCTGCTGCTCTCCGATCGCTCGCAACCCGGCTAGCGGAGCGGGGGCGAGCGGGGCGTTGAGCACGGCATGCGCGGCGGCGCCGGTGGCCCGAGGGATGGCCCACTCGGTTCAAGTCCCGCAGGGTGCTGACGGGATACGCGGCCCATGCAGCGTCGGTGCGGCGCTGATCGGGTCCGGCTTCGCGGGGGCGGTAGCTCGACGTCGTGCGGGTCTGGGAGAGGGCTGCCAAGGTCTGCCCCACGGCACCGATGACGGTCGGCACCGTCCATGGTGCTTTGTGCTCGCGAGCTTCAGTGCGCCGTTGCTTCCGTGGGGTGCTGCGGTTCGGGTGCGCTTTCCTGAAGGGGGTCCTCGGGTTCCGGGTGGCCCGGTCCGTTGTTCGAGGCGGCGTTGCGTAGTGCCGTCTCGACTCGGCGGTTGCTGGTCATGGTGGCCGTGACGGCGGTCATGGCCAGCAGGAGGCCGGCGGCGGCGTAGAGCGGGGTGCGCAGGTCGTAGGTGGTGGCCAGCCAGCCGCCGAGGAAGGCGCCGAACGGGGCCGCGCACATGGCGAGCATGCGGGAGGTGGAGGCGACCCGGCCGATCAGGTGGGCCGGGACGATCACCTGCCTGAGCGACGGGCCGAGCACCATCGTGGCGCCCATTCCCGCCCCGCAGACGGCGAGCGCGAACCCGGCCGCGTACGGGTTCGGGGCGGCGGCGAGCCCCAGGATGGCCAGGCCCTCGACCGTGGCCGTGCAGGTCAGCGCGGTACCGGTGCCGAGCAGCCGGCCGAGGCGGGAGGCGATGCCCGCGCCGAGCAGGCCACCGGCGGCCTCCGCCGCGAGGAGCAGACCGAAACCGGAGGTCTCGATGCCGAGGCGCTCGTGGGCGAACAGAGCCAGGACGGTCTCCACGGCGAGGAAGGCGACGTTCCCGACCGCCGGACGCAGCGCGAGGCCGAGCAGCAGCCGATCACGGAAGACGTGGGCGGCCCCGGCCCGCGCTTGGCGGAGCAGTGACTCGCGAGCGCCTGCGGTAGGCCGCGGCACGGCGGGCAGCGACCGCACCAGGAGTGCGGAGAACGCGAAAGACACCGCGTCGGCGAGCAGGGGAACCGCCCGCCCGAGCGCGAGCAGCGCACTGCCTGCAGGTGGTCCGGCGAGGCCTGACGCGGCGGTCTGGGCGCCACGCAGGCGGGAGTTGGCACGTTCGAGGAGTGCGGGGTCGCGGCCGAGGAGGTCCGGCAGATAGGCCGTGGCGGCGGTGTCGAAGAAGAGCCCGCCGAGGGCGAGCAGGAAGGCGGCGGCCGACAGCAGCGGGATGCTCAGCATGTCGAGCGCGGCCGCGGCCGCCAAGACCGCGAGCAGCACCGCGCGCGCCGTGTCGGTGACCCACATCGTCCGGCGGCGGTCCCACCGGTCCACCAGCGCACCGCCGAGCACTCCGAACAGCAGCCACGGGAGCGTCCCGGCGGCCGTGACAACGGCCAGAGCCATCGGGTCCCGCGTCGTGGTCAACGCGATCAGTGGCAGCGCGGCGTGCGTCACCCCGTCACCGAGCGAGGACACCGTTTGCGCGGTCCAGAGCCGTCCGAACCCGGTCGGCGGCTTGGTCACGTCATCGGTCGGGTCCGGTGTCACTGGGCGTCCTCCTCGACCTGCCGGCGCTGAGCCGGCCTGAACAGTGCGAACACCAGCGACGCGTCGGGGAGCGATGGATCCGACAGCGCCCGGTACTCGTCCGCAAGGGCCTGCAGCCGCGCCCCGAGCTCGGTGAGCTGCTCATCGGTGAGCCGCAGATGCGCCATCCGCACGTGCCGCTCGCCATCGGTCGGCGACGCCTCCAGGTCCGCCACCGCATTGCGCAGCAGCACGTCCGGCTGCCCCGGACCGGGGTCGGGCAGCTCGATCGACCGCGCGGCCATCGCGTAGTACCGCTCGGTGACCCCTCTCACCTTCCGCGTCCGCACCACCTTCACCAGACCGGCCCGCTCCAGCAGCCGCACGTGATAGCTGGAACTCCCCTTCGCCAGGCCCACTCGCTGGGCGATCTGAGTGATCGTCGCCGGCTCGAAGCGGAGCACGGCCATGATCCGGTGACGCGTGAGGTTGGAGACGGCGCGCAACTGCTCCTCAGTGGTGACGTGGAACGTCTCAGGAAGATCATCGGTGGACACGCCCCCAATGGTCAACGACTCTTGACCATTGCGCAAGTGGATTCGTCCAACGGACCTCACCAGTTGCGCGTCGAGACGCCGGCGCTCGCGTCTGCCGCCTGGTAGGCACGGCGCGGTCGGTTGGGCTCGTGAAGGCGGGACGGATCGGGCGCCACGGAGGCCGGGGGCCGGGGGCCGGTGGTACTCCACGGACTTACATTCCTCTGTACCCTCCGTAGTCGCACAGTGACTCCTAGGATCGAGTCGATCGGAGCGTTTGGAGGATGCGTGCCCGAGCTGTCGCCGCTCTTGCCCACTGACCCCGAGAGCATCGGCCACTACAAGCTGGACGGCCGGATCGGGGCCGGCGGTCAGGGCACCGTCTACCTGGGCCGAGACGAGCGGGAGCGGCACACCGCCATCAAACTGCTGCACCCCCACCTGATCACCCACGAGCCGGCCCGGTCCCGTTTCCTGTCCGAGGTCGAGATCGCCAGACGGGTCGCCCCGTTCTGCACCGCCCAGGTACTCGGCAGCGGCGTGATCAACGACCAGCCCTACATCGTCAGCGAGTTCGTCGATGGCCCCTCCCTGCAAACCTCGGTCAGGCAGGACGGACCGCGCGATGGCGGCGCGCTGGAGCGGCTGGCGATCAACACCGTGACGGCGCTGGCGGCCATCCACGAAGGCGGCGTCGTCCACCGCGACTTCAAACCGGGCAACATCCTGCTCGGCCCCGACGGCCCCGTGGTGATCGATTTCGGCATCTCCCGCGCCCTGGACCTCAGCCAGTCGCTCACCAGCAGCCAGGTCGTCGGCACCCCGGGCTACATGGCCCCCGAGCACATCGACGGCCAGACCGCCGGCCCCGCAGCGGACATGTTCGCGTGGGCGGCCGCCATGGTCTTCGCCGCCACCGGCAAGAGAGCTTTCGGTGGAACCTCCGCCTCCGCCGTCGCCCTGGCGGTCCTGCACAGCGAACCCGACCTGGACGGCCTCAGAGGGGACCTCGCCGAAATCGTCCGCTCCTGCCTGGACAAAGATCCTGCCCGACGCCCCACCGCAGCCCAGGTGAGCGACCTCCTGCGCGCCCTCCGCACCACGCGAACCATTCCCCCTCCACGGCATGCGTCCACACCGTCACCTGTGTCCCGCGCTGCACCGGCAGCAGTCGCGCCATGCATCGCCGACCCAAAGCAGGAGCCCATACCCACTCACGCCAACCCTGCGGCCGGCGGCCGCAACCACCGCCGACTTCAAATCGCCGCCGCCGCGATAGCGCTCCTGGCCATTATCGCGTTCTCCTATCCCCTGGCCCGCAGACCAGGAAAGGACGAGATCTCACCCCCCTCACCGAACACTCCGTCCAGCAGCTTCAAGAACCCCACCCCGAGCGCGTCCCGAACGACGCCCCGGACAAAACCTGCATCCACCCCCGAACGAACAGCATCAGGTAAGCCGGACACTCCACGCCCGTCCAGTGAGCCCAAAAGGCGGAACAACCTCGGACCGCCCGCCACCAAAGAGAAGACCGCCTCACGACCAAGAACTCTCGGCACCCTCACCTCAGCGGACCAGAGCAATTACTGCAGCGCCCACGGCTATCCCTATTCAGTGGTTATCGGCGACCAGGTCGCCTGCTCTAGAGACCCGTATGGAAAGGATGGGGCAATAGCCGACACCACGACCGTCTGCCGCTCGAAGTACTCTGGCCGTTCGAACGTCCACGCAAACGGAAAGAACTGCATCTCAGACCCGTAGATCGGACCCGCGGACGTTGCCCTTACCGTAAAGCCGACTCAGGAAGCTCGCCAAGCAGCAGGCCACACGAGACGCCCTATAAGTGGCAGGGTGTCTGATCTGCTCTCGCGTCCAGGTCACCTCTCCGGGCGCCAGGCCACCCAGTCTCCAGCGTAGGTAGTGCGGATCGACACCGGGTGCCAGTTCGGCGGCGCGGCGGGCCAGCTGTTTTCCGGCCGTTGCAGCAGCGGAGCGTCCCACGGAACCACGACAAGCGTCGCGTCGCGAGGCAGCGTCTCGCGGCGGAAGCGGTCAAGCGGTTTCAGGCCGGTGCGGACTTGGAAGGATTGCGAGACCCAGATCCTCCAGGGCAGGCCGGAAAAGTCGAGCGCCACACGGTCGTGGGCCTGGAGTCCGGCCGGGGCAAGGCTCGTGGCGGACTCCAGCTCCCCCTCCCAATATCGGACGACTCGTTTGCTGACCACAGCCATGTCGGCCAACGCGAAAGCGATGAAGGCGGCGGCGACCAGAAGCGCTCCGGCCTGACGGTATCTCGCGATCAGGAGACCTGCCAGTGCCAGCAGAAACAGCGCTGCGCACGTGGCGGGCCACAATTTCAGTGCGTCCCAACTCCAGGTGAGGAAGGAGATTTCCGGGAACTCGAATACGGAGAAGAAGCTGCGGGAGAGCCGCTTGCCGGCGTACCACCACACGACGCCACCGCTTGCGAGCGTCAGGCACGTGGTGGCGAGGACGGCCCGGTCGGCCGCTTCTCTCGTGCTGCGTACCGCGAAAGCGGCACCGGCCATGAAGAGCACCGGAGCCAGGCAGCCGAGGTACCGGCCGTAGACGAAGTTCGCGACAGTACCCTCGTCGGGAACGGAAGCCGAACTGGCGATGGCGATGCCGGTCAGGGCGGCGATGGCGGCCCCTGAGGTGGCCCGGATCGGACGCGGCGTGACGCGCCGCACGGCCAGCGCCCCGACGACCACTAGGCCGGCACCGGCCACGCCGCACGTCGAGACGGTGAGGAACCAGACTTTCCCGGCGGCCAGGCTCAGCGTCCATGCCAGCCCGTCCAGGCTGGTCAGCCGATCAATGAGGAAGTCGCCCAGCGGCTTCACACCGTCCGCGTAGATCTTGGACTGCACCCAGTCATTCAGCGTCCACCCGGCGGCCGACCCGGCGACCAGCACGCCGACCGCGGCCGCGATGTCCCGCTTGTCCGCCCAGCGTCGCCAAAGGGCGATGACGAGAAGGCCCGCATGTACCACGGCGATGATCGATCCGCGGGAGTGCACGCAGTAGCAGTAGGCGGCCATCGCGCTTGCCGCCGCACCGTAGCCCCACCGCCCACTGGCGATCCACGTGTGGACGAGGAGGAGCCAGCCGAGCACGACCACAGGTAGTACGGCGTCGGCCATCGCGAACCGGCTGTAGTAGATGACCGAGGGCAGGGCCGCGGTCACGGTCGCGATGACGTACGCCTGAGTGCGCGACAGGTCCAGGCGGCGCAGGGAGAGGTAAGCCAGCACCAACAGCAATGCGCCGAACAGCGAATTGATGACGGTGACGAGACCGTAGACGGTCGCCGGATCGCCGCTCAACCAGAATGCGGGGGCGATGAGGAGCGGGTAGCCCGCCTGGTACAGCGGCCACCCGGACAGGTCGCCTGCCGCTCCTCCTGCCATCAGCCGTGCGGCCAGCAGATACCCTGTCTCATCTGGAATAAGAATGGGCGCTTTCTGGTGGACGGCGAACAACAGCCGGATGCCGACCTGAACAACGCAGCCACCGACGAGCAGCACGGGCCAGCGACGACTTCGACGTACCCCCAAGAGCGGCTCTGGCTCCATGCGCAGTCGAGAATCGATGGTTCCAGACGATCCCATGGCAACTCCCCGTGACTCCCCCGGATCATGGCGAACCGTAGCCAAGGACGAGGCAGGAATCGAGCCTCAGGGAATTTATGAATGTAATAGTTCAAGTCTCACGATTCCGGAACCTGCGCAAAAGTGACATGTGGTCCCTGTGCGGTGCTTGAAACGAGGCGTGTCCGGCGGACTCGCCGCACCAGCCGACCTACAATCAGACCTCATGTCGTCGAGGAGACAGACGATCTGCCTCACCATGATCGTCAAGAATGAAGCACACGTCATCGCCCGGTGCATCGCCTCGGTCAGACCTCTGATCACCTCGTGGTGCGTCGTCGACACCGGCTCCACCGATGGAACACAGAAAATCATATGTGAAGAGCTCGCCGACTTTCCCGGCGACCTCCACGAGAGGCCGTGGCGGGACTTCGGTCACAATCGAACGGAAATGATCGAACTCGCGCGCGGCAAAGCCGACTACGATCTGGTGATCGACGCGGACGACGTCTTGGTGGTCCCGAATTATTTCGTCATGCCGCGGCTCACCGCCGATTCGTACGAGATGCGAGTCGAGGACTGCGGGACTTCGTACTATCGCGTACATCTTTTCCGGGGCGACCTGGATTTTCACTACGTGGGCGTCCTCCATGAGGTCATCATGTCCGGGCCCGGACGTTCGCTCGCACGCATCGATGGGCTCACTTATCGCCGCATGTACGATGGCGCACGTTCCGCAGATCCCCTCAAATTCCGGAAAGACGCGGCGCTGCTTGAGAAAGCACTGAAGGCGGAGCCGGACAACACACGTTACGCCTTCTATCTCGCACAGAGCTGGCGCGATGCGGGCGAGTATGAAAAAGCGGCCGCCTCGTACGAACGGCGTGCAGGTATGGGCGGCTGGCCCGAGGAGGTCTGGTATTCGCTCTACGAACGCGCACGTCTCGCCGAGCGCATCGGCGAGGACGACGACGCCATCATCGCTCACTACGTGCGTGCCTTCGAGACCCGCCCGCAGAGGGCGGAGGCACCTTGCCACCTCGCACGCGCACTTCGCTTGCGCAACCGCCCAACGGCCGCGTATCCGTTCGCGCGTACGGCCAGCGACATCCCGCGGCCGAACGACATCCTGTTCCTCGACGATTCGGTCTACACGTGGCGTGCACTCGATGAGTTCGGGATCGCGGCATACCACGCAGGCCTCTATAGCGAAGCTCTTGCCGCGAACAAGCGACTCCTCTCCGGCGGCGCACTCCCTCGGAGCGAGCGAGCACGGATCCAGAAGAACCTCGATTTCTGCCGGAAGGCGCTGGGCCTAACAGCGTGACAGTCGACCCGGGTGCACCGGTGGCTTAGCCTTCCGGGTGAAGACGGTCTTGTGGCGATTCCTTCTTCTATCGGGGTTCCACGCCGCGTTTCCGAGTTCGGCGATTCGCCCCGCGCGTCTCCTGGAGCGGTACCTGTTGTATCCGAAAAGCCCCGTTGTCGCGTTCTAAAGCACTGAGGTCACTCCCAGTGTTGGCGCTCAAGATCGCAGAGCGTCACCCGAGCGTGGCGGTATCGGCCAAGTATGGCGCGGTATGGGTCGATCCATTGAACGACTCGTAGCATTTCTTGACATGCGGGGATTACTTTTGCCTTGATATAACAAGAACTGATCTTGGTTCTAGCGCCATTGACCGCAGGGTAGGTGGGGACTGCGCGACCACATCCGTCGACCACCTAGATCTGGACACCAGTCATGATTCACCCCAAGTTATCGAAATTTACGTGGCTTACGACCTCCCTCCTGCTTCCCACATCAGTGGCGGTCATTGCGATATCGGCATACACCCCTGCAGCCTCCGCATTCTCGAACGAGGCTCCTTGCCATGAGAGGGAGTGTCATGGCAGGCCAGGACCCACCGGCCCTACCGGGCCAACCGGCCCCACCGGGCCAACCGGTCCCACCGGAGTGGGCAGGACCGGTCCGACCGGCCCCACCGGACCGACTGGCCCGACCGGAGTAGGTACGACCGGCCCGACCGGTCCCACCGGACCGGCCGGCGTCGGAGCCACAGGACCCACGGGACCACAGGGCGCCCCCGGAGCGACCGGGCCGACCGGAGCCACCGGGCCGACCGGAGCCACCGGGCCGACGGGGCCGTCCAAGTGCCTCAGCACAGCGGCCGCCCAAGCCCAGACGAAGGCCGTCGTGGCCGTCCGCAATGGGAAGGTGTTCGGCCAAACGGTCAACGAGGCCACGACTCCGCCCACGCCTACGCCGCTGACCGACTTCACCTCGACATTCGGCGCCGTGACGGTGGATTGCGCCTCGGTGGCGATTCAGGGCGCCTCCAACGTGTTCGTCACCGTGCGTACAAGCACCGATCAACTCCTTGAGGTCGGATGCACGTTGAACAATTTCCCGACCAGCTGCGGCGGGACGGTGACCAACCTCGGGGTGATACCGATGTCGGCGCGCGCACCTGTCGCCGCCGGGCCTGGAATGTCCGGCCGCACGCAGCCGAAGGCGGCAGCCCGTTCGAAGGCGGCCGCAGCGAGCACTGATCAACCCAGATGATCGGTGGCCGAATAGGTGGGCACAGCGGCCGGCCGAATGAATGGTGGTCTCCGGGCATCCTTGAATGCCGTGGATGCCCGGACGCCCGCAACGATGACCGAAAGGCTACTTCCCCCTCATCGGCAGGAGGCCGGGTTTGAGACGTAGAACCGTCCCCCGAAATCGGGCCGCCGATCTACTCTTGAGGTGACCTCGGCGAGGTCTGCATGAGCTAGCGGTCTTCGAGATAGACAAGGACGAATGCGGCTTTGACGATGTCGCTCGAGCCGGCGGTGATGTGCTGGAGGGCGCACCAGCGTGTCGGGGACTGCGGCGAGGCCAGCGCGTCCCGGGCAATCAGGTCGGTCTTCGACAAGCCGCGCGCCTCGTCCTCACCCCATGCCCTGGGCGACGGCGTACCGGGACCATCCGCCTTCAAGGCCTCGCGATACGGAATAGGGATGGCAGCCGCAGAGGCATCAACCCCGACGGCGAGGGCGTCGTCGTTGTCCCACGGGCGACACAGCCCGTCCCTAGGCGATGCCGAGCGCGGCGCGGAGGTCACTGATCCCGGCTCGGCGCCGTCGCCGGTGTTGACCGCCTCGCTCCTCCGAGCCTTTTCGGGGCGATCGCTATCGGCGTCTAGGTGGACTCGTTGGAACCTTCGACACGGGAGCCGTCCACCAGACCGAACAGGGTGCGGCCCATCACGATCGCGCCGATCGCCTCCCACATCGACGCTTGCGAGCAATCGAGCGGTGAGGACGGGCAGTCGGCCGGCGTCATTCATGGCTTCGCGGACGATGAGGGGCCGGTTCGTGAGGGAGGCCACGACGCCTCACCGGTTGCGACCTGCTCCAACACGCGCACTGTCATCCCTGGAGGCCGGCGACCATGTGCGGCCCGGCAAGACGGGAGCACGAGGTGCCAGACGCGAAGCAGCCGCCGAGAGTTCGACTTCATGTCGTGCTGGGGGCCGCCGTCCTCGGAACGCTCGCCGCCGGGTGCGGCACCGGCGCGGCCGACGGGCACAAGCACACGACCGGTTCCCGGACCTCGCCGAGCCGGCCGCCCGCGGTCACGCCGGTTACCGAAGCTCAGGCCAAGGCCATTTTCGCCAACTACCAGAAGGTCAACAACCAGGCGAACGCGCGGGTCTCCGACGCGCTGCTGCGCTCCAACGAGACCGGCCCCATGCTCGAAGTCGACCTGGCGGGCAACAAGCGCATCCGGGCCAAGCAGGAAAAGAAGATTCCCGCCTTCTTCTACCGGGACGCCCAGTTCTTCATTCCGCACACCACGGGCCCCGCGTGGTTCGCCGTGACGGCGAAGTCGACCGATGGCGGGGAGACCGAGATGCTCGTGTTCCTGGACACCGGAGGCGGCTCGTACAAGGCGACCGCAGGCCCGTGGCTGGCGAAGGGCCAGAAGTTCCCGGTGATCGCCCGCAACGCCGACGGCTCGGCGACGGCCGTCACGACGGGAGCCGCCCTCGGTGTCGGCACCAAGATCTCCGACTACCTGAGCGCGGCGGCGCTCGGCAAGCGTCCCGCCTCCGGGGTCGCCCCGGGACCGCTCACCTCGCAGCTCGGCAAGAGCTGGGCCAAGTCGGTGAACAGAACCAACGGCGGACACCGGTGGTCGGGAGGCACGAGCTGGAAGGCCCGGCCCCAACCGGTCTACGCGCTCAAAACGGCCGACGGTGGAGCTCTGGTCGTCAGCGTCTCCATCCAGTCAGAGACCTACACGGCGATACGCCCCGATGTCTGGTTCCGACCCGATCAGGTCTTCTTCGGACTGGGCCCCAAGCGCTACTACACGCGCTTCTCAGGCGACCGCCTCTGGGAGTTCGCCACCCACGTCCCGCCCACCGGCCCGGCGGCCGTCCTCGCCAGTGCCACCCATTCGATATCGGCGACAGGTAGCTGACCGGCGGCGCGTCCGGCCGCTCCGCGCACTACAAAACGTGTCGCGTTTCCCCAAATCACTTGAATGCCGCCTGTGAAAACGCGACGCGCGCCGCCGTCATTCGGCCGGGGGGTGTCTCCCAGCGGGCTCGCCGGTGTTGACCGCCTCGGTTTTCAGGACGTCGGCGACGGCGGCCGCATCCGTTCGGCCACGCACGGCAAGCGGACGGCTCCCGATTAAGAGCCGGTGATCGAATGTGATCATTGGAACTCCTCGACCGGGCAACCGGCCGAGGATCTTGGGCGTCCCCTCCTCGCCGGTCATTTCTTGATCGCTTCGGGGAGAGGTACCTTCCGTGCACCGTAAGTCATCCTTCCTGGTCGCCGCCGTGCTGGTGACATCGGGTGGTCGTGCTCACCCTCACGGCGAAGTCCGCGAGCGGCGTCACCGACGTCACGGCGAGCCTGCACTATCCGACCACCGCGGGCGCGACGTACGGCACCGTCCGGTTCACGCGGGTCGCCGGGACCGATCATGACGGCACGTGGCAGGCCGAGTACCCCACCGACATCGTGCGGCATCCGCGCGCCAACTACGTGAACGCGCAGGTCAAGACGGCGGACGGGGCGACCGCGAGCACGTGGGCCAATTTCAACGATTGCTACGAGACGAGCATCACCGGCCTCGTCACCGAACCGTCGGTCATCGACGCGGACCACTCGGACGTCACCGTCCACGGTCGCCTCATGGTGCGGAAGTCGCGTGAGGCCACCCCCGAACCGGTGCCCGACGCCCATATCAACGGCGACGGCGGTGCTTTCACCACGCAGGCGGGCCCGGACGGATCCTTCACGTTCACGTCGCAAGGCCGATTCCCGGTGACCGCTTCTTACGCGGCGGACGGGCCCAACTGCGCGGCCGGCCAGGTGACCGGCGTCACCGTCGCGAAGCAGGCGACGGAGCTGTCCGCGCGACTGAAGACGCCGCAACCCGTGGCGACCGGCACCGACGTGACGGTCCAGGGGAAACTGCTGAGGCACGGCGCGGCGGGCCTGGTGCCCGCGCCGGGTGTGCAGCTCACGGCGGTCGTCGGTTCGGGCACCACCGTGGAGAACATCCCTCTGGGGCCGACGGCGGCAGACGGCACGTTCACCTCACACTTCGCGGCCGACGGGACGGGGCCGCTCACGGTCGTCGCGAGCGGCGATCCCTTCCTTGAGGACGCCCGGGCCGCGGCGGGCACGCTGGACGTCCGGCGTGCCACCGTCATCAACGACCTGAAGCTGACGCCGAACCCCGGTCGTTACGGTCAGGCGCTCTCCATCAGCGGGAGGCTGGGCGCCCTTCCGAACGCGCTGGCGATCGAGGACGCACCGCTCGTCGCGGAGTTCTCCGCGAACGGAAGGACGGGGTGGGCTGCGGCAGGAAGCGGCAAGACGACGTCCAATGGACTGTTCCGCCTGACCGCCGGAGCGGCCAGGCAAGACGGGTACTGGCGGGTCCGGTACGCGGGCAGCTCCGCCTACATGGCGCTCTCCAGCAACCCGGTCTATGTCGACGTGCGGTACGGGACGTCCATCGCCGGCTTCAATGCTTCTCCGGAGCCGGTGGCGAAGGGGAAGACCATCACGGTCAAGGGGCAGTTGTTCCGGTACATGGACAAGAAGCTGCCGGGGCCGGGCGCGTCCGTTTACCTGTACTTCCAATCGAAGGGCTCCAGCACCTGGACGCAGGTGGCCGTGGTGAAGACCGCGAGCAGCGGATGGTTCAGCAAGACGTTCAAGGCGTCCAAGGACGGCACCTGGATGGCCGTCTACAAGGGCAGCTCCGCCTACCTCGCCTCCAACAAGCCCACCGACTACGTAGACGTGCGCTGAGCGGCGGCCCGTGACTCGGACTAAGGGGTTGGCGGAAGGACGCCACAGGTTCGCGCGATGAGAATCACCCGACCTTCCAGAGCCGCACTTTCTTGGCGGCAGGACAGCTGCTGGCCAGTGTCTTGCCGTCGGGGCTGAACGCAACCGAGACAACGTCGCCATCTTCGTGACCGAGCGTGGCGGTATTGTGTCGGGTCGCAACGTCCCATAGCCGCACGGTTCTTTGGTTGCCGCCGACACCGGTGGCCAAAGTACGGCCGTCGGGGCTGGACGCCACCGAGTCGATGTTCTCGGGCTTTCTGTGATGGCTGGTGAGTGTGGCGGTGTTGTGTCCGGTCGCCGCGTCCCACAGGCGCACGATCCCCTTGTCGTCACCGGTGGCCAGGGTGCGGCCGTCCGGACTGAACGCCACCGAGCTGACGCCGCTTCCGTGCTCGAGTGCGGCGGTGCTGCGCCGGGTCGCCATGTCCCACAGCTGCACGGTCCCCTTGGAGCTGCCGCTGGCCAGGGTCCGGCCGTCGGGACTGAACGCCACCGAGTGGACGTAGTCGACGCTGCCGGGGTCGCTGGTGAGGGTGGCGGTGGTTCGTCCGGTCGCCACGTCCCACAGCCGCACGGTCTCCTCGGTGCCGCCGGTGGCCAGGGTCTTGCCGTCAGGACTGAACGCCACCGAGCTCGCGTCGCTTTTGTCGCCGAGGGTGGCGGTGTTGCGCCTGGCCGCCACGTCCCACAGTCGCACGGTGCGGTCGGCGCTGCCGCTGGCCAGGCTCCTGCCGTCGGGGCTGAACGCCAGCGCGCCGACGATGTCGGTATGGCCGGTGAGGGTCGCGGTGTTGTGTCGGGTCGCCACATCCCACAGCCGCAGGGGCCCATCGGTGCTGCCGGTGGCCAGGGTGCGGCCGTCGGGGCTGAACACCACCGGGAAGCTGTCGCTGTCGATGGTGGCGATGGGGTGATCGGTTTCGAGCCAGCGGATCACCGGATAGGACACGGCGGCGAGGCCGGCCGTGCCGAGCGCGCCGAGAATCAAGGCGCGCCGCGGAAGGGTGCCGCGTGCGGGCGCGGGTGTCCGTGCGGGGTCGACCGGCCCGGCACCGCCGTCCTCGGTCTCCGTGCGGGTGGCGGTGGCCGTCGGAACCGTCGGCGGGTGCCGAAGCGCCGGCCGGGAGGAGGCCGGCCTTTCCGCGGTGACCGGTCGGTCGGACGGTGACGTCACCGTCCGTGCGTCGGCAGCCGGAACGGTAGCGGTCGGGTCGGTCGCGTGAGTGCCGAGCCGGTCGAGGATCTCTTTGGCTCCGGGGCGGTCGGCGGGCGATTTGGCCAGGCACGCGCCGATCAGCTCGCGCAGGTCGCCGGGGATTCCGTCCAGGCCGGGTTCCTCGTTGATGATGCGGTACACGATCGCGGGAATGGTCGGGGCGTCGAACGGCCCCCGCCCGGTGGCGGCGTAGATCAGCACGCACCCCAGTGAGAACACGTCGCCGGCCGGCCCGGCCCGCTCTCCCCGCACCTGTTCGGGCGACATGTAGGCGAACGTGCCGATGACCACGCCGGCCGACGTCAGGGAGCCGGCGTCGGCCGGGCGGGCGATGCCGAAGTCGATGATCCGCGGCCCGTCCTCAGCCATGATCACATTGCCCGGCTTCAGGTCCCGGTGCACCACCCCGCAGGCGTGGATCGCGGCCAGCCCCTCGGCCAGCCCTGCTCCCAGCTCGCGCACCGCCCCCGCCTCCAGCGGGCCCTGGCGGCTGACGACCTGGTGCAGGGACGGACCGGGGATGAACGCGGTCACCAGCCACGGCGACTCGGCATCGGGGTCGGCATCGACCACCGGCGCGGTATGGAACCCGCCCACCCGCTGCGCGGCCTGCACCTCCCGGGCGAACCGCGCCCGGAACCGCGGACTGGAAACGTGCTCGGCCCGGATCACCTTCACCGCGACCTTCCGGCCGCCGGGGGAGACCCCCAGGTAGACCTGCCCCATCCCGCCGGCGCCCAGCCGGCCGGTCAGCCGGTACGGCCCGACCCGGCGCGGATCACCCGGCTGCAGCGGATCCATCGGCGCACCTCTGATCAGAAGAACAAGCGTGTCTGTCACCTGTGATCATTTCAGGAAACAGTCCGGACGTGCCGGTCTCCTATCGATGAGGGCTTTCCCATGACCGAGCTGAACGCCGACCTCGCCCGAGGCGCGATCGTCGAGCACACCCGACGCCTGGCCGCATCGGCCGTCGCGGCCGGACCCTCCGCCGTCGTGCCGACGACTCCGGAGTGGACCGTCGCCGAACTCGTCGAGCACGTGGGGCAGACCCAGAACTGGGTCGCGGAGATCGTTGAGCGGCGCATCACCGAACCCGCCCAGCTGCCCACCGAGCTGGCCGAGTCCCCCGCCGGCCCCGGCCGGTGGCAGGCGTGGCTGACCGAGTCCGCGCAGCGGGTCGCGGACGCGTGCTCCGACGAGGCGCTGGTGGCGCCGGTGTTCAACGCCTCCGGGGACCAGCGGTCCGGCGGACGGTTCTGGATGTCCAGCATGCTCAACGAGGCGGTCGTCCACGGCTTCGACGCGGCCGCCGCGGCGGACCGGGCGACCGAGGTCGCCCCCGACATCGCAGCCGCGCTCATCGGGAACCACTTCACGATGCTCACCTCGCCCACGTGGGCGATGCAGCGGCCGAAGTCGGCCCACGCCCTCCGGGGCACCGGGCAGACCCTGCAGTGGCTGGCCACCGACACCGCCGATGGCGCGGACGCCTGGTTCGTCGAAAGGCGGCCCGACGGGGCCGGGTGGCGGGCTGGATCCGGGGAGGCCGATGTGACGGTGAGCGGCCCGGCGCAATCACTGCTGCTGACCTTGACCCGGCGCCTCCCCCTCGCCGACGGCCCAGCCCACAAGCTCAGCGTTGACGGCAACGCCGACCTCGCCCAGCACTGGCTCGACAACACCGCCCACGCCAGCAACTGACCGGCACCCGCGACCACTGCCATGACGAAGAGCAGGTCCGGCAGGGGCACCGACCTGGCCGGTGTTCGGCCAGTAGTCGCCAAGTGATCACGGTGATGTGCAGGGCAGGCGGAGGAGCATGCGGGTCCCGTGGGGGTGGTCGGCGACGTGCAGGTCACCGTGGTGGGCGCGGGCGATATGGCGGGCGATGGGCAGGCCGAGGCCGGTGCCGTCGGGGTCGCTGCGCCGGGCGTCGGCGCGGCGGTAGAAGCGCTGGAACACCGCTTCCCGCTCCTCCGCCGGTATGCCGGGGCCGTCGTCGATGATCTCGACCACGGCCTCCCCCTCCCGCGCGCCGACCTTGACCTCGATCACGCTGGTGGCGTGCCGGTCGGCGTTGCCCAGCAGGTTGGCCAGCACCCGGGCGAGGCGGACCGGCGAGCCCTCGACCATGACGCCTGGGGCGATGTCGACGACGGTGCGGCAGCCCGGGTCGGCGCGTTCGACCTCGGCGGCCACCAGTGCCGACAGGTCGACCGGTTCGGTCACAAAGGGCGCGCCGCCCTCCAGACGCGCCAGTTCCAGCAGGTCGCCGACGATGTCGCCGAGGCGTTCGGCGTCGTGCAGAGCCGCGTGCAGGACCTTGCGCGAGTCGGCTTGGGGGTCGGTCAGCGCTTCCTGCAGCCTGGTCTGCAGGCCCGTCAGTGGACGCCGCAGGTCGTGGGAGGTATCGGCCACCGCCTGCCGCTGATGGCTCAGCGCCGCACGGGCGGCGTCGGTGGCCTGCCGCTCGCGGACCCGCGCCCGGCGCAGCCGCCGGTTGGTCTCCTGTAGTTCCTGCGCGCGCAGGAACAACTGGGCCTCGGCGGCCTCGACCTGGTCGGCCGCGGACCGGCCGCCGACCGCGCCCGCCGACCGCAGCTGCTGAATGTAGGAGGTGACCTCCTCCACCCGGTTGATCACGTGCTCGGCCCGGCCGTCCGGGCCGAGCAGCGGCGCGTTCACCGCGGTCCAGTACCGCTCCTCGAACGTTCCGGGCCGGTCGGGCACTTCGAGGTCGTAGCGGACCAGGGGCATCACGTCGACATCGCCTTCGGCCAGCGCGCGCTCCAGCGAGGCGCGCAGTTCCTGGACGCCGCTTCCAGACGGCCCGCCGGGGAACACCTCGTAGATCCGACGGCCCAAAAGCTGCCCCCGCTCGCGCTCCACAACGCGCTCATAAGCCCGGTTCACCGAGACGTACACCAGTTCCGACGACAGCACCGCGCACGCGACGGGCAACGCATCGAACGCGGCCGAATAATCAAGCCCGGTCACATGGACCGTCTACCCCGAGCACGCAAAAGCGGCTCCACGCGGCGCCCCGCCCGCGCCAAAGAAGACCCGGCCTTCATCCAGGCCCCTGGTGGCCGCCCGGTGCCGCTAGACCACGCACCCGCAGGGCCGGAGCACCTGAAGGTCGTCGGCCGCCTGCGTCGCTTGGCTGACGCGTTCGCCGCACAGCGGGCAGGGCCGACCGGCAAGTCCGGAGACGGAGGGAACGGGCGAGTGCCCGGCCTCGGTGATGGGCGAATCACGGTGTTCGGCTGTCAGGTCCACGGCGCGCCATCCTATGACCGCACCCTGGAGAACGCTGCGCCGACAGACCGAGCCATCTCTTCCTGACGTGAGCGCCCGACGGCGGGCACGCTCGCCGCGCTCATAGCGATGACCTGTCGACGCTGGACGAGCGCCGACACGCACACGGCCGGTGGGAAGACCACCCGCCACACCGCCGATGCCTCCCGGACCAGGACCTGCATGTGCGGGTCCGCGGCCGGGAGCAGGTCAGAGGCCATGGCTCGCCCCCGCGGATCATGGCCTCTGACTGTGGCTATGGGCGTAGGTACGGGCCTGGGTGGTGGCGGGTGAAGGACGGGCTCGTCGGGTGCAGGCCCGGTTCGGGGTCTGTGTCGAAGACGGTCTGGTAGTCGGGGCCGAGCTCGGTCGCGGCGCTGTTCAGTGCGGCCGGTCGGGTGGTCGGCCAGTGGCGGGTGTTCATTCGGGTCAGGAGGGTCCGGAGGGTCGTGATCTCTTCGGAGGCGGTGAAGGCGCAGTGGTAGCCGCGGTCGACATACAGCTGCTTCAGGTTGGCCGGGTCGCCCGCGCGGCTGACCTGGGCGGCGTACCAGCTCTGGTTCTCCGGGGGGACGTTGCCGTCGCCGGTCGTGTGCAGGGTCACCACTGGCCAGGGGGTGCGGCCGGTGGGGGTGCCGTAGCGGTCGAGATAGCGGACGGCCGTGGGATCGGCCTCGACTCGGGGGGCCGCGTTGAGGCGGGCGAGGTCCTGGCGGAGGCTCAGGCCGGCTTCGCGGTAGGCGCGTTTCACCAGCTGCTTCTGGGTGGAGCGGGCCAGGAGCGTCCGGTAGTCCACACCCGTGTTCCAGGACGGGTTGCCGCCGGCGCGCTGCTCGATGTCCGTGCGGTTGAGGCCCCAGAAGGCGCCTCGGTCGTAGGCGGCGTAGTAGGTCTGCTGTTCCACCTGGCCGGCGACCGTGCCGGGTGCCGGTGCGCGCGAGGCGTAGCGGGCGGGGATGTCGGCGAGGGCGGCGGCGAGGGCGAGGCGAGCGCGCCCGCGAGGGTCGTCGAGGGCGGCTCCCAGTGCGCGGCGCGCGTTGGTCGTGTTCGTCTGCGGGTCCTTGATACGGACCAGGTCGAGCGCCGGCGCGAGCAGTGTCTTGATCGCGAAGTTCGCGTCGAGGGCGCTGTTGAAGTGGCCGGTCGTGCCGCCGAGGACGCCGCAGACGGAGGCGACGCCGGCGAAGCGGCGCGGGTTGCGTTCCGCCAGCAGGACGGCGGTGAGGCCGCCGGCGGACGCGCCCGCCGAGATGGTGCGCCGGGGCTCGCCGATGTTCGCGGTGAACCAGTCGAGCAGGTCCATCTGGTCCTTCAGGCCCGACTCGACCACGCCCCAGCCGCGCGGAACGCGGAACTGCGAGCCCGCCAGCGCGTATCCGTGGTCGAGCAGCCACTGCTTCGTGGCCGGGTGGTCGGTCAGTGCGATGTCCGACGGCGCGGCGGACTCCAGGCTGTAGGCGCCGTGGCTCCACAGGAGAAGCGTCCCGTTCCAGTGGGCGGGGATCTCGACGCGGTAGGGAACTCCGTCGATGTCGCCCTCACGGACATCGGCGCGGGCGGGCAGCGCGACCGCGGTGAGGGCGGCGAACACCATCAGCGGAACGGTGCGGCACAACAGGCGGAGGCGGTTCATGCCCGCACCTTCCAGGAGGCTCCGGCCCGGGTGCAATGATTTTGGAAATAGCCTAAATGTTGTAAATTCCGGCCATGCTGCGGCTCTGGCTCGACTACGAGGACCTCACCCGGATCCGCATCACCCCGGGCCTCTCGCCGATCGCCCAGACCGTTTTCGGCGCCCAGGCCCTGCGCGGCGCCGGGCCGGAACCGGTTCCCGGGCCGTGGCGGGCGCGGACGCGGACGCGGCTCACCGGCCCGTCGCGTCTGCTGCTCGACCTGGTCCCGCCCGGACGCCTGCTCCCCGATTTCCTGACGCCGTACACGCATGTGCCGGGGTTCGAATCGGAGCTCGACGCCGTCGCCTCCACGCCCGTGCGGCGCATCCGCGCGGAATTGGAGCGGACGTACGGTCCGCGGCCGCCGGTTTCGTGGCTGTCCCGCTTGGCCGCCGGAGACCCGGAGGCGATGCGGGCGCTCATCTGCGGGCTCCGTGACTTCCACCGGGTCGCGCTGGCCGACCTGTGGTCCGGTATGGGCGCCCACCTTTCCGCCGAGGCCGGCGGTCATGCCCGGACGATGGCCGACCGCGGTATCGGCGGCCTGCTGGGGAGCCTGCACGCCGGCATCCGCTGGGCGCCGCCGGTTCTGGAGATCGACACGCTGCGCGACGGCGACGTGCGACTGCAGGGGCGGGGCGTCCAGTTCGTTCTCTCGCCGTTCGTCACCGAGCCGCGCGTCCTGATCTCCGGTGACGATCCGGCGGCCGTGGTGGTGCCCGCGTCGCGGCCGTTCGGCGCGGCGGGCGGGCGCGACGCCCTGCCGCAGGTGTTCGGCCGGACGCGGGCGGCCGTGATCCAGGTGGTCGGCGCGCAGCGGGAGCTCACGACGGGGGCGCTGGCGGCCCGGCTCCGGATCAGCGCGGCGTCCGCGTCCCAGCATGCCACCGCCCTTCGCGGCGCCGGTCTCATCACCAGCGAGCGCCGGGGCAAGACGGTGCACCACGCGCTGACGCCGCTCGGCGAGCGCTTTCTGCGCGGTTCGGACCCGGGGGAAAGCCAGGGATGACGGCGGAACGCCGTCCCCTGGCATGAGGACGGCGGACGATGCCGACCTCGATCAGAGAAGCGAACCCTCCTCGACGACCGCGCCCCACGGTCCGGATCGAATTCGCCGGCTGAGCTCGCGAAACGAAGGGGCGGGCCCGCCGGCGGCGAATCCCTCCCATCTCGTTTGTGACAAGGCGATCGGCTCGCGGCGTCTGTAGGGACGGAACCGATGGACGACGCTGGGAAGGCCCGATGGCCGAAGATCCGCATGGATTTCATGAATTCGCCGCCGCGCGCGGCGCCTCGTTGTTCCGCACCGCCTGCCTGATGTGCGGGGACCGGCACCTCGCCGAGGACCTGGTGCAGACGACGCTGGGGAAGCTCTACGCGTCGTGGCGGCGCGTGCAGCGCGCCGACAACCCGGCCGCCTACGCGCGGACCGTGCTCATGCGCACCTACATGTCGCACGTGCGCAAGCACAGCAACCAGGAGACGCCGTCGCGGCGACTGCCCGAGACGGCCTCCGCCGACGCCGACCAGGCGCTCCGCGTGACACTGCTGAACGGCCTCGCGCAGCTTCCCCCGCAGGACCGCGCCGTGCTGGTCCTGCGCTACTGGGAGGACATGAGCGTGGAGGACGTGGCGTCCGCGCTGCGGCTGAGCGGCGGGGCGGTGCGCAACCGGAGCATGCGGGCGCTGGGCAGGCTCCGCGAGGCGCTGGGCGAGGAGTTCGAGGAGCTCATCCGATGACGCGGGAAGGGGACGCCGAGATGCAGGGGGAAGCGGGAATGCACGCGGTGGAGGACCGGCTGGCCGAGGCGATGCGCCGCACCGCCGAAGGACTGGAGCCGCCGCTGGACGGGCTCATCACCGGGGGCATCGCGAGGGGGCGGCGGCGACGGTTCCGCAACCGTGCGGGCATCGCCGCCTCGGCGGTGACGGTCGCGGCCGTCACCGCGGGCGCGGTGGCCGTGGTCGGCGGCGGTGGTGACGGGACGGCCCCGCCGCGGCAGCCCGCCGTCCAGCTGGTGAGCGCGACGCAGGTGCTGGGCAAGGCCGCGCAGACGGCCGAGGCGCGCCCGCCCGTCAGGCCCCGCCCCGGCCAGTGGTGGTACACCAGGGCGGTCGAGATGGGGCCCACCGCCGAGCACGGCCCCAAGCCGCACTACTCGGAGGACTGGATCAAGCTCGACGGCTCCCAGGACGCGAGCCTGCTGAACGGCAAGCTGGTGATCTACCGCCACACGGGCGCGGGAGCCAGGAGCTCCAAGGCGGAGAACGATCGTCTGATGTCGCTGCCCGGCGACCCCCGAAAGCTGCGCGCCCTGGTCTACAAGGAGGTGGACGCCACACCCGCCCGTGAGCGGATGATCAAGGACCGGGACGGGCAGGCCTTCCGCGTCGCCGCCCAGATGCTGTGGGACGCGCCGGTCACCATGCCGCCCGCGACGCAGGCCGCGCTCTACCGGGTGCTGGCCGCGATCCCCGGCGTCCAGGTCGACCGGAACGTCAAGGACGGCGCCGGACGGTCCGCCATCGCGCTGTCCCACGGGTCCGGCGAGCAGTTCCTGCTGGACCCGGCGACCTACCAGATGGTGGCGCAGCGGACGGTCAACACCGGCCGCAACGCCCCGATCTCCGCGACGAAGGGCAAGGACCCCCGCTACAACGTCCCGGCGGGGACCGTCATGTACTCCCTCACCCGCGTGGTCACCAAGCTCGTCGACCGGGCCGGGCAGCGGTAGGACGAAGGGGCCGCCTCGCCCGGTCCGGCGAGGCGGCTCCTTCGGCGGCTGCGCGGCCCGGTGCGGGTGTCTTGCATGCGGGACTCACCAAGCGATCAGGCCCAGGTCGGTGCGGTGCATGTCGGGGAGGCGGCGGAAGCCGCCGTCGTCCATGCGGAAGACGGCCCGGTCGTGGCGCGAGCTGACGAGAAGGTGCCTGCCGGTCGCGTCGAGCGCGGTCCGGAAATCCACCGGTGCCGCAGGTGCGATCTGCCGGGCCGTCATGCGGGCGAGTTCGCGGACCGGCGCCCTGCCGGCCCCGCCCCTGCCGGCCCCGCCCCTGCTGGACACGGTCAGCTCCACGATCGCCACGGACCTGAACGTCCCGTCGTCGCCGGTGTCCTCCTCGATGGCCGTGACGGTGCGGCCGTCCGGGGAGGGCCGGAAGGAGGACAGGTCGACGGTGCTCCTCAGAGCGGCTGGGGCGTGGACGAGGCTGGTGCCGGTCGCGCGGGTGTCGAGCTCGCGAAGAACGATCCCGGCCTCCCCCCTCCCGGTGATCTCCGGATCGTCGGCGGCGAAGAAGAGGGTGCGGCCGTCCGCCGCCCATACCGGGGCTTGCACGTACCCCGGCGCGTCGTCGCTCGGCGGCGGCAGACGCCATCCCCGGACGGCACCGGACGGGGACTCGACGACCGCCAGGTCGTCGCCGCCGCACCCGGGGACGTTGTTGAAGGTGAGCGCGAGGCGGGCACCGTCCCCGGTGGCGGCCATCTCGTCCACCTGGGTGGCGAACCCACCGGGAAGGGTCGTCCTGCTCGCCACGGTCCCGTCGCCGCGCAGGGTCACCTTGTCGATGCGGGTGCGGCAGGGGCCGGTCTCGTCGGCGAGGAAGGCGGTGCGCCGGTCGGCCGAGACCGCGAGCGCGGCGTAGTGCCCCGAGCGCGGCTTGATGTCGGCGATCATGCGTCCGGTCCAGGAGTCGAAGACCCCGGCGCCGCCCTTGCGGTGGGTCGCCAGGAAGTACGGGGGGCCTTCGTGCGCGCCGAGCGCGTCCGGGCCGCGCAGGGCCCCGCGCAGGGCGACGGTCACGGCCACGACCGCGATCACGGTGAGGACGGCGGCGACGGGCACGGTCCACCGACCCGCCGGCCGGCGGCCGCGGGCGGCGGGCAGGGTCAACGGCGGCAGCGACTCGCGCGTCACCTCGCGCGTCTCGGCGGCGGCCGCGTCCTTCAGCAGCCGTTCGATGTTCACGGGGTCTCTCCCAGCATGCGCTCAAGGGCGGTGCGCCCGCGGGACGTGTTGGACCGGACGGTGCCCTGGCTCACCCGCATGATCTGCGCGGTCTCCTCCTCGGACAGGTCGAGGACGAACCGGAGCACCAGCGTCTCCCGCTGCCGGTGCGGCAGGCGGCGCAGCGCGTCGAGGATCTCCTTGCCCTGCTCCATGTCCAGGACCCGGCTCTCCGCCGACGCGACGGGCGGGTCCTGGGCGCCGGGAAGGCGGCGGCCCCGGCGGCGCAGCACGGACCGGCAGTTGTTGAGAACCGACGACCTCAGGTAGGTCAGGGCCTTGCCGGGGTCCTTCAGCCGGCCCCACCGCCGGTACAGGCCGTGGAAGGAGTCCTGGACGACGTCCTCGGCCGTCGCCCGGTCGCCGACCATCACCAGGGCCAGCCTGACGAGGCCCAGGGCGTGCGCTTCGTACAACCGCGTCACCGCTCTCTCGGGAGAGTGCTCCACCAGATCCGGGGGGCCTTCCTGACGGAAGTTGAGGAGGCTCACGGGGAAGAGACGCCTCCGGGCCGCCGATGTTGCACGGGTGGCCGATCTTTTTCGGCGGGCCGTCTACCGCTGGAACAGCGACAGCGTGACGCCGCGGACACGCCAGACACCGGCCTGCCGGAAGTCCCGCTGCAGGGCGTCGACCTTCGCGCGGTCCTGCGGGACCAGGGACGGCGCGCGCCAGGGTCCCTCCAGCAGCCAGACCCGGGTCGTCGAGGCACGGGCGACCCGGCGGCCGATCTCGGCCGGGTCGAACTCGGTGCCGCCGAAATTGCCCGCCTCGGCGGGGGTCCGCCGCAGCGCGATGTCGCGCAGCCCGTGGAACGCCTCCGGGTACGCCTCGGCGATCGAACGCCGGTCCGCCGTGAGGAAGAGGATCGCATCACCCGGCCGGGCCTCCCGCTTGACGATCGCCGCGGCCCCGCGGAGGTTATCCCACCAGTTCTCCGGGCGGCGCTGCGCGACGTGCAGCGGTTCCACGATGACGGCCATCGCGACGAGCGGCGCGATCCACGTCCGGTAGGGCAGGCGGGCGAGTCCAGCGGCGGCCGGCAGCGTCATGGCGGGCAGGCTGCCGATCACGTAGCGGCCCGTGTAGAAGGGATGGAACTGGGAGACCAGGAGCAGCACCGTCGCGGGCAGCAGCAGCCACGGCAGAGCCAGGGCCTGCAGGCCGATCGGGCCGCGGCGCCGCGCCGTGATCAGGCCCACCGCCATCGCAGCGCCGAGCAGGTACGCCGCCTTCGGGGGGCCGGTGAACGCCTCGGCGAGGAAGAGCGCGTCGCGCCATCCCGGGCGCGTCAGCCAGTCCAGGGCGTTGCGCTGGGTCACGGCCAGCGCGATCAGCGGGCTCACCGCGACGACCGCTCCCGCCGCGGCGGCGGACCACCGGCGCAGCATCGCCCCGGTGCGGCGCGTCAGTAGGAGGGTCGCCAGGTGGGCGGGAAGGATCAGCAGTGCGAACAAGTGGACCAGCCCCAGCAGAGCGACGCCCGCGCCATAGGCGGCGTACCGGCGCCGCGAGCCCCGTTCCGCCAAGTCCACGAACAGCACGGTCAGCCACACGGTGAGCGCCGCGACCAGGGAGTAGGACCGGGCCTCGTGCGCGTAGCGGCTGGCGAACGGAGCCGCGGTGTAGAGCAGGCCCGCGACCAGCCCGGCGGGCCCGGACATGATCCTGCGACCGAGGACGGTGATGCCCGCCGCCGTGGCCGCGAACGCCGCGATCGACGGGAGCCGCAACGCGAACTCGCCGGCCCCGAAGATCTGCACGACGCAGTGCATGAACAGGTAGTAGGCGGCGTGGACGGCGTCGATGTGCCAGGCGCACCACAGGATGTCGGGGACCGAGCGGCGGGCGATCTCGGACGTGATCGCCTCGTCACGCCACAGCGGCAGCCGTCCGGCTCCCCAGACGCCCATCGCCAGCGCCAGCAGGGCCGGCACCGAGGGAAGGAGCCAGGCACTCCCCCGCTCTCGCCCCGCCTCCCCGCGCCGACCTGCGTCTTCGGTGGGCGGGCCGGGGCGCGCGGCCGTGGCCGGGCGTGCAGCGGGCAGAAGATCCGGTTTTGAATTCACGCCAAGAGACGCGGAAAGCCTCCCGCTGTTGCATCCCTCCGGCGAGATCTCCGGATGCGACCTCGGAGCCGGAGTCATCGGCTTGGACGATCTCTCCTTGGCCTCCATTACGGATGCCTATAGTTGGCGCATGTCCGTCGATCGCCTGCTGGTCAATCTCGACCTGAATCTGCTGGTCACGCTGGACGTGCTGCTGCGCGAGCGCAACGTCACGCGGGCCGCGGAGCAGCTCGGCTGCAGCCAGCCGACGGTCAGTGCCGCGCTGGCGCGGCTGCGCCGGCACTTCGGCGACGAGCTGCTGCATCGGACGGGCGGCCGCTACGAGCTGACGCCGCTGGCCGTGCAGGTGGCGGCGCGGACGCCGCCGGCGGTGGACGGCATACGCCGCGTCTTCGACGTCCGGGCCGAGTTCGACCCGGCGACGGTCGAGCGGGAGTTCACGATCATCACGTCGGACTACGCGGTGGCGGTGCTCGGCCCGGTCGTCGCGCGGCTGGTGGCCGAGCGGGCGCCGGGAGTGCGGCTGCGGATGCAGCAGACCGGCCCGCACGTGGTCGACCACGCGGCGGAAACCCTGCGCACCGTCGACGGCGTCGTCCTGCCCCACGGATTCCTGGCCGACATGCCGTACACGGACCTCTACGAGGATCGCTGGGTCTGCGTCGTGGCACGGGACAACCCGGCGGTCGGGGCTCGGCTCAGCCTGGCGCAGCTGAAGGAGATGCCGTGGGTCATGCTGTACCACCGGCCTACGGCCTTCGCTCCCGCCGCACAGCAGCTGCGCATGATCGGCGTCGAGCCGCGGGTCGAGATCGTCGTGGACGGCTTCCTGCAGATGCCGTTCCTCATCGCCGGCAGCGATCGGATCGCCCTCCTGCAGGAGCAGCTGGCCCGCAGGATCGCGGACGCCAGCGGAGTGCGCGTCCTCGACTGCCCCTTCGAGGCGGTGCCGCTCGCCGAGGCGTTCTGGTGGCATCCGATGTACCGCAGCGACGTCGCGCACGCGTGGCTGCGCGAGCTGCTGGTGGAAGCCGCCGCCGAGTTGAAGGCCCCCCGCTGAGGTCGCCCGCCGAGGTCTCGCGCCGAGCGGTGACCGCCGCGGGTCATCGGGGAGCGGGCGTTTCCCCGCCGGCGCCGGACATCCGCGGCGAGCCCGCCGTCAGCCAGGTCTCCAGGCTCGCGGCGGAGAACACCTCGTCAAGGGCGAGATGCACGGCTCCGGTCACGCCGGAGAGCTCCTCGGGCAGGGCCGCCACGTCGATCCGCAGGTTCTGGGTCGCCAGCGGAAGCGCCCGGCGGCGGATGGATTCGCGGATGGTGTCGAGGACGTGTTCCTTGGCCCGGACGATGCCGCCGCCGAGCACCAGGTGCGCCGGGTTGTAGAAGCTGACCAGGGTGGCCAGCGTGCCGCCGAGCAGGGCCGACGTGCGCTGCAGCAGCGCCCGGGCGGCGTGGTCCCCCTGGGCCGCCGCCTGCGTGACGTCGATCGGGCGCACCTCCTGGGACGTGGCGAGGACGGCGGCCAAGGCGGGGCTCTGCCTGGTCTCGGCGAGCATCCGGCCTTCCCGTGCGAGCGCGGTACCGCCGGCCACCGCCTCCAGGCAGCCGATGTTCCCGCAGCGGCAGACGGTGTTGCCTCCCTCGGGGATCGCGACATGGCCGATGTCGCCGGCCGAGCCGTTGGCCCCGCGGTAGAGCCGGCCGTCCATGACGATGGCGGCGCCGATGCCGATGCCCGCGCGGACGTAGAGCATGTGCTCGGTCTCCGGTGCACGGGGTTCGGAGCGCAGCTCTCCCAGCGCCATCACGTTGACGTCGTTGTCGACCCATACCGGGGCCCCGTAGCGGGCGGTGAAGCGGTCGCGGATCGGATAGCGGTCCCAGCCCGGCATGATGGGCGGCACCACCGGAAGACCGCTGCGGAACTCCACCGGTCCGGGCACGCCGACGCCGATCGCCCAGATCGGCGTCGCGCCCGTCCCGATCAGCTCGTCGGCCAGCTTCTCGGCCAGCGAGAGCACCGGCTCCGGCCCGTCGGCGACGTCGATCGCCTGCTGGCGGGTGGCGAGCAGGGTGCCGCCGAGGTCGGCGAGCCCGACGACCAGCTCGGTGGCGGCGATGTCGACGCCGAGGATCCGGCCGCGGTCCCCCCGCAGCCGCAGTTGCCGGGGCGCGCGTCCGCCCGAGGACGGGCCGAGTCCCGCGCCCTCGATGATGCCCGCGGCCTCCAGCTCGGCGACGCGCTGAGCGACCACGCTGCGGCCGAGGCCGACGCGTTCGACGAGCATCGGCTGGGTCATGTGGGGACCGCCGCGCACGGCGTCGAGGACGGCGGCGAGTCCGGTGATGCGATCGCTTGGCACATCAGCAGACTAACAACATCATCCGACCGTCAGCAAAAGTCGCTCTTGCTGAAGCCGACATGACCGGGTCCGCTTCGGGGATCATCAGCGGTTTCGATACCTCCCATCACGCATTTTGCTGGTAACACCGTTGACTTCTTCCGTTAACAGGAAGAAGTATCGGCGCAACGAGTTGTCCAGGTCACACGGGAGGTCGCGTGGGCGACGTGGTCCGGGCGGGCGTCATCGGCGCCGGCTTCATGGGAGCGGTGCACGCGAGGGCGATCCGGCGCGGCGGCGCGGTCCTCGCGCGGGTCGCGGGGTCGACGCCCGCGTCGTCCCGCACCGCCGCGGAACGGTTCGGCGCCGTCCACGCGGGCGACACCGCCGAGTCGCTGCTGGCCGCCGACGACGTCGACGTGGTCCACGTCTGCACGCCGAACGCGACGCACGGCGCCCTCGTCCGCGGCGCGCTCGCCGCCGGCAAGCACGTCGTCTGCGAGAAGCCGCTGGCCGTCAGCGCCGAGGAGGCCCGCGAGCTGGCCGCGCTCGCCGCGGACGCGGGAGTCACCGCGACGGTCCCGTTCGTCTACCGCTTCTACCCGACCGTGCGGCTGGCGCGAGAGCGCGTCGCCGCCGGCGCCACCGGGCCGCTGCGCCTGCTGCACGGCTCCTACCTCCAGGACTGGCTGGCCGGCGAGGACGACGACGACTGGCGGGTGGACCCCGCGTCCGGCGGTCCGTCGCGGGCGTTCGCCGACATCGGCGTGCACTGGTGCGACCTGGCCGAGTTCGTGACCGGGCACCGCATCGTCCGGCTCGCGGCCCGCACCACCGTGGCCGTCGCGGAACGCGGCGGCCGTCCGGTGCGCACCGAGGACGCCGCGGTCCTGCTGTTCGAGACCGACCGCGGCGCCCTGGGCAGCCTCACGGTCAGCCAGGTCAGCCCGGGACGCAAGAACCGGCTCCGGTTCTCCGCCGACGGCGCCGCGGAGAGCCTGGCGTTCGACCAGGAGGCACCCGAGACGCTGTGGGTCGGCTCCCGCGCGGTCAACCAGCGGATCCTCCGGGCCGCCGAGGCGACCACCCGCTACGACGCCCTGCCCGCCGGACACCCGCAGGGCTACCAGGACTGCTTCGACGCCTTCGTGGCCGACACCTATTCGGCCCTCTCGGGCCCCGCCCCGGACGGGCTGCCCACCTTCGCCGACGGGCTCCGCGCGGCCCGGATCACCGCAGCCGTCCTCCGGTCCGCCGAAGGCGGCGCCTGGGTCGACGTCAACGACTAGAGAAAGGTCCACCGATGGCTTCGAAACTCCGGCTCGGTGCCGCGCTGCTCGCGGGGAGCCTCCCCCTCGCCGCGTGCGACGGCGCCAAGGGATCCGGCGGCGACACGATCACCGTCGGCATGTTCGCCACCACCAGCGCCGCGACCTCGGCCGCCTTCGTCAACACCTGGTCGGTGGACGGCGTCCGGGCCGGCCTCAAGGCGATCAACGACGCGGGGGGCGTGCACGGCAAGAAGATCGAGCTCAAGGTCTGCGACAACGCCGGCGACCCCAACCGGGACGCCAGCTGCGCCCGCCGCGCCGTGCAGGAGCGGTGGGTCGCCGTGCTCGGCGGGTTCGACCCGTACGCGCCGAGCCAGACCCTGCCCGTCCTGGAGGCCGGCAGCATCCCGTACGTCGGCTACCTGCAGGGCACCCCGACCGAGTACCAGAGCAAGGTGTCCTTCCCGGTCGCCATCGGGACGGTCGGCGGGTACGTCGGGACGTTCAGCCAGATGGTGCACGACGGCTGCAAGAAGCCGGTGTTCATCGGCGCCAACGACGCCGGCAGCGACGTCACCTACGCGCAGGCGAAGGACGTCTTCGGCAGCGCGCCCGGGGTGACCTTCAACGGCGCGATCAAGTTCACCTCCGGCACCACCGACGTGACCCCGACCGTGGCGGACGCGCTGGCCCAGAGCCCGGACTGCCTCGCGTTCGGAGGCGGCGGCAACGACGCGGCGAAGATCTTCGCCGCCGTCCGCAAGGCCGGGAACAAGGCGACCCTGTACGCCTCGCCCGGCGTCCTGCAGCCGCAGGTCATCTCCGCGCTCGGCAAGACCGCCGACGGGATCAAGGGCGCCTCGGACACCCCGATGCCCAACAGCTCCGACCCGTCGGTGCGGAAGTTCCTCGCCGACCTCAAGGCCTACAGCGCCAAGGCGGTGCCGAACGAGTTCGCGCTGATCGGCTACTCGTCGACGCTGCTGCTCAAGCAGGGCCTGACCGGCCTCGACGACGTCACGGGCAAGGGCCTGGCGAAGCGGCTCGGCGGGATGAGCGGCGTGCAGATCATGAACTTCCCGCCGCTCGACTTCACCAGGACGCGTCCCAGCAAGCAGTACCCGCGGATGTTCAACAGCAGCGTCTGGTACGGCGTCGTCAAGGACGGCCAGTGGACCAGCAGCGGCTCCGAGACTCCGACCGACATCGGTCGGTACGTCAAGTGATCCGGCCGGGGGGGGGGCCCGGCCGGGCCCGGGCCCCAGAGTGTTGGCACCCCCGGCAAGAGTTTGGGGGGGTGTTGGTGGGGGGGGGGGGGGCGGGGGGCGTGG
>NZ_JBEYYT010000078.1:0-29470 GCF_040645715.1 Spirillospora sp. NPDC046719
CGGCCGGCGCTGCGCGGCGCCCGGACCGGAAGCGGTCGGCGCGCCGCGGCCCCGCTGCGGGCGAGCGGGCCGGTCGTTGCTAGAGTTCGGCGTCGAGGACCCGATCACGACGGGTCTCCGTCCCCCACCGAACGCGGAAAGAGAAGACTGCGCATGTCGACTGGCAGCCACGCCGGACGCCCGAAGTCCTGGATCGCCGTGGCCATCATCTTCGTCGGTTTCGTCATCGGCGGCGTGGGCATCGTCATGGGCCCCGACTGGATCGTCTTCGGGGCGGGCGCCGCGGTCGCCGTGATCGGCGGGATCATCGCCCTCGCGGTCGACATCATGACCGACGTCGTCGTCGACGACCCGCGCCAGTAGCCGTGTTCGGGCGGCCGCCCATCGAGGAGCGGATCGCGGCCCGCCAGCGCGAGCGCGGGCCGCTGAAGCCCGGGACCGTGTTCCCTCACGGGCCCGCGAAGATGCTGTTCTTCTTCGGCATCGGCGTCGTGGTGGTGACCCACCTCATCGCCCTGTCGATGTACTTCGTCGACAAGGGCCCCTGAAGACCCGTCCGGCCCGTCTGCCCCGTCTGACTCGTCCGGCCGGCCCGGTCCGCCGGGCCGGTCAGCGGCGGTCCCTGTCCAGCCCGTTGTGCGGGCCCCTCCTCCGCCCGCCGAAGTAGATCAGGCCGACGAGCACGAGGGCCGCGATCGCCAGCACCAGCACGAGCACGCCGACCGAGGTCGAGCCGGTCATCCGGACCACCTTCCTTCGCCGTTGCGCGGTGTCTCCCCCTCGGCACTGCCCGCTGAGCGGCGGGTCAAAAGAAGGTCAAGAGGAATCCCGTCCCGGGAGCGGCCACCTCCGGCGGGTGCGAAGCGGGCCGCGAGAACGTACCGTCGAAGTGACGCGGCCGCCTGCGAGCCCCCGACCCCGAGGTGGTGGGATGGCCCTGCGAATGGGAATCGAGGAGGAGTACTTCGTCGTCGATCCCGGTTCCCGGGAGGTCGTCCCCCGTGCCGCCGCCGTGGTGCGGCGCGCGGAGCGGGCGCTCGGCGAGCGCGCCTCCACCGAACTGGTCGACTTCCTGGCCGAGGCGAAGACCCCGCCCTGCGACGACCTCGACAAGCTGGAGGAGCAGGTCGAGGCGATGCGCGCCGCGATGGCGGGCGCCGCGGCCGCCGAGGGGGTGCGGCTGGCCGCGACCGGCACGCCCGTGCTCGGCGACCTCGTGCCCGCGCCGATCGGCGCGGGCGCCCGCTACGCCGAGAGCCTCGCGGTCTACCGGGCGCTGGACGACGAGCAGAGCATCTGCTCCTGCCACGTCCACGTCGAGATGCCCGACCGGGAGCGGGCCGTGGCGGTCAGCAACCATCTGCGGCCCTGGCTGCCGACGCTGCTGGCGCTGGCGGCCAACTCGCCGTACTGGGCGGGCCGCGACACCGGGCACGCGTGCTGGCGGGTCATGACGTGGGCGCGCTGGCCGGTCGCGGGGCCGCCGCCGTACTTCGAGTCGTACGCGCACTACGAGGAGCTCGTCGGCACGCTGCTGGGCTGCGGCGCGCTGATGGACACCGGCACCATCTTCTGGGACGTCCGGCCGTCGGCGCGGCTGCCCACGGTCGAGGTGCGGCTGGGCGACGTCGCGCCGACCGCGGCGGACGCGTCGGTGTTCGCGGCGCTGATCCGCGCGCTGGTGGAGATGTCGGTGCGCGCCGTGGAGGCCGGGGAGCCCCCGCCCGATCCGCCGCAGGAGATGCTGCGCGCGGCGTACTGGCTGGCGGCCCGCGACGGGCTGGCGGGCGACGGCGTGGACGTGTGCACGGGCCGCCCGGCGGCGTTCCGCGAGCTGGCCGGGGACCTGCTCGCGCACGTCCTGCCGGCGCTGCGGGACAGCGGCGACCTGGACCGGGTCGCGGCCGGCATGCGGCGGTTGATGACCGGCGGGACGGGCGCGGAGCGGCAGCGCGCCGCGTACCGCCGCAGGGGCCGGCTCACCGATGTGGTGGACGCCGCCCTCCTCCGCCAGCGAGCGCTATGAGATGATTCACCCCGTTTTCACCTGCTCGTTCACGGGTAACCGTGGGATGAACGGCGTTCACTGACGGCTTGGGGGCCCCGACGACATGGATCCGGACGACGCGCCACCGGGGGATCCGTTCGTCCATCCCGCCCTCTTCTACCGGGGCGAGGACGAGTACCTCGCCGGGACCGTGCCGTTCCTCCGCGACGGCCTCGACGCCGGCGAACCGGTCGCCGTCGCCGTCCCCGGGCCCCGGCTCAATGTGCTGCGCGCCGCGCTCGGCGCCGCCGCCGACGGCGTCCGGTGGCTGGACATGACCGAGGCGGGCCGCAACCCGGGCCGGATCATCCCCGGCGTGCTCCGCGAGTTCGCCGACCGGCACCCCGCCGGGCGCGTCCGGATCATCGGGGAGCCGATCTGGCCCGGCCGGACCGGCACCGAGTACCCCGCCTGCGCCCAGCACGAGGCGCTGATCAACCTGGCCTTCGCCGGCCGCGAGGTCTCCATCCTGTGCCCCTACGACGTGGCGGGCCTGGACGACGTCGTGATCTCCGACGCCCGGGCCACCCACCCGGTCGTCATCGACCGGGACGGCGCGCGGGCCAGCGAGGACTACGCGCCCGGCCGCGTCATCGAGTCCTACAACCTGCCGCTGCCCGAGCCGTCCGACGCCGCGCGGATGAGCTTCGACCTGGACGCGCTGCCCCGCGTCCGCGAGTTCACCTGCCACTGGGCCCGGCACCTCGGCCTCGCGCCGGACCCGGCGGGGGACCTCGAGGTGGCCGTGCACGAGCTGGCCGCCAACTCCTGCCTGCACGGCGGCGGGAAGGGGACGGCGCGGATCTGGTCCGAGGACGGCCAGGTCGTCTGCGAGGTCAGCGACGCCGGCACCATCGACGACCCGCTCGCCGGGCGCCGCCCGGCGGCGATGAGCCCGTTCGGCGGGCGCGGGATCCTGCTGGTCAACCACCTCGCGGACCTCGTCCGCGTGCACACCGGTCCCGAAGGCACCGCCATCCGCGTGTACATGCGGGTCTGAGGCCCGCCCGACCGGCCGCCCATTCGGACGCCCGCTCAGCCCGCTCAGTCCGCGACGGCGCGGCCGATGCCGGCGAGCGCCTCGGCGAGCAGGGCCGCGCGTCCGGTGGACGCGGCCCACTCGGCGAGCGTCGCGCTGAGGTTCAGCGCCAGCACGCGGGCGGCGGCCTCCCGCTCCGGCGGGACGGGGCCGTACGCGGCCAGCAGCGCGGCGCGGGCGGGGCCGGCGAATGCGGCGTAGGCGATCGACAGGTCGACGGCCGGGTCCGCCCGGCACAGGTCGCCCCAGTCGATCACCCCGGCGGCCCGCCCGTCCCGGTCGAGCAGCAGGTGCCGGACGTGCAGGTCCCCGTGGACGATCACCGGTCCGCCGTCCGGCGCGTCCCGCCGCCGCGCGCCGGCGAGGAGGTCCATGACGGCGGCGTCCCGCTCCCAGACGCCGAGGCGGACCAGCGAGTCCAGCCGCGGGTGGGTCCGCGCGGCGCGGACGGCGGGGTCCGCCCGCTTCATCGGGTCGAGCGGCAGCCCCTCCCCCGCCTCCGCGGCGAGCGCCGGGTCGTGCAGCGCGCGGAGGAAGGCGCCGACGCCTTCCGCGAGGGCCGCCCGCTCCTCGTCCGGGGGCCGGACCTCGGCGAGCTCGCGTCCGGGGATCATCCGCGCGCCCCAGAACGGCCAGGGGAACTCCTCCGACGGCCCGGCGGTGAAGCACGGCTCGGGGATCGGCAGTGGCAGGCGCGGCGCGATCGCGGGGAGCACCGCGATCTCGCGCTCGACGCCGGGGACCGCGATCCGCCTGCGGGGGAAGCGGAACGCCCATTCGCCGCCGACCAGGAAGACCGTGTTGTCCCAGCCGGTGGCGAGCGCCTCCACCGGGGCGCCCGCGAGGCCGGGGAACCGGGCGCCGACCAGCGCGGCGGCCGCCTCCTCCGTCACCTCGTGTTCGGGCTCCCATTCGGGAGCGGGCGGGAGCGCCGGCGGCGGAGTCGTCATACCGACGAACCGTACCCATTCGATCAGGCCGGGCGGTCAGCGACGAGGCTTCGCCTCCCGGGCCTGCCCCTTCGCCCGGCCGACGGCTCCGTCCAGGGTGCCCGCCACGGGTTCGACGCGACCGTTCGAGCTCAAGTATTCCGCCAGCTGGGGCGGCCTGTACGTAATGTCCTCCTCGAAGTGCTCCTTGGCCGTCGAGGCGACGTATTCGTTCCCGTCGAGTCGGTGGGACCGGCTGTCGGCGCACTTGCCGATCGGCCGGTCCACGGCCGCCATCAGGCGGTAGAACCTCGTCAGCGAGTCATGCGGACGGGCCGTCATGTCCGGCGCCACCCTGAACAGGGTGCTCGTGCTCGGAGTCATGTCCGCAGGGCCGTCGGGACCGAACGCGCTCGGACGGAACCGGAGGCCGTAGGCGCGCGCCCGGTCGGCCATCCAGAGCAGGGCGATGTCGGAGAGGGACGCGTCGGGGTAGCCGCCGCCGACGTCGCAGTGCGCCCCGCTGAACCAGACCTGCCTCATCTCCTGGCCGTCGACGCCCGGTCTCTGATGCCAGAGCGCGGGCTCGAAGGCCTCCCGGCGCTCGTCGATCGCCAGCGCCTGGAACGCGCCGTCGACCCGGGAGCTGAGCCTGGTGTCGTGGAACTCCCAGCGATGGTTGAGCCGCCTGACCAGCGGCCTGAGCCATCGCGGCCCCATCGCCGGGACGCCCAGGGCGCCGACCGTGTCGAACATCCCGAGGAAGCGGATGCGCGGATCGTACGAGTACGCCTGGCGGAACAGCGCCGAAGTCACCCCGGACGGCATCTCGGCCGAATTCCGGTACAGCTCCCAGGCCTCCTGGACGCGGTCGGCGTTCTCCCTGCGCAGGACGCCGCAGTTGCGGATCAGTCCGGCGAGGCTGCGGGCGGTGTACGCGCCCCGGCTGAAGCCGAAGAGGAACAGGTCGTCACCGGCGTCGTAGTTGTCGATGACGAAGCGGTAGGCGTCGAAGACGTTCCCGGCGAGCCCCAGGCCGAACGCGCCGCCGCGCAAGCGCTCCCACCGGGTGGTCCCGACACCGCGGTGGTAGTAGACCCGCTGCTCCACCCCCGCGGGGTCAACCGGAGCGACGGACAGAGCGATCTTGGTGATGTTGGTCGGGGAAGGCCGCCCCGCGGTGGCCTGGTCGGCGAAGTTCCACGTGCCGTCGCAGCAGACGACGAGTCGCTTGGTCATCGCGGCCTCCTCCGGTGCGAAGCGGGCTCGTACGCCCACCATCACCCCCTGCCGTCCGCACAAACCGCGCGTGGTGCGGCGCCGTTGCCGCGCGGGGGCGTCCGGCCAGGCGGACCGCCGCGAGGACGAGCGCGCAGCCCGCGACCTGCGAGATCCCGGGGCGCTCGCCGAGGACCGCCGCGCCGAACGCGACGGCGAGGACCGGCTGCAGGAGCAGCAGCGTCCCGCCCTCCTCGGCGCGCAGCCGGGGCAGCGCGGCGCCGATGAGCATCCATCCGCAGACCTGGCCCGTCACGGCCAGCGCGGCGAGCCAGCCGAGCGCGGCCCAGCCGGGCGCGAGGTCGACGCCCTGCCACGGCGCGCCGATCACGACCGCCATGGCGCCGGCGCCGCAGGTCGACAGCAGGACGGGCTGCGCCCGGTGCTCCTGCCCCCGCCCGGCGACGCGCGTGAGGAACAGGTAGCCCGCGTAGGCGGCGCCGGCGCCCACCCCGAACGCGATACCGGCGGCCGGGTCCGTGCCCGTCCCATGCTCGGCGACCCCGCCGGCGAGCGCCACCCCGCCGAGCATCACCGGGACGGCGAGCGCGAACGGCCGGGACGGGCGCTCGCCGAAGACCGCCAGCGCCAGCAGCGGCACCACCACGACCTGCACGTTCACCAGGACGGTCGCGATCCCGGCGCCGACCCGGTCGATCGACGCGCCCCACAGCACGAGGTCGGCGCCCAGCAGGAGCCCGGCCGCGACGTCCACCGCCCCGCGCCGGCGCGGCCCGGCGCGGCGCCGCTCCCACAGGGCGAGCGGCGCCAGCACCGGCAGCGCGAGCGCGCAGCGGAAGAACGCGGCCGTCCCCGACGAGACGCCGGACAGCCGGAAGAGGATCGCGGAGACGGAGATGAACACGGCCCCGGCGATCGCGAGCAGACGCGGGTCGATCCTTCGCACGCCCTCCACGCTGCCGCGCACGATCAATTAGCACAAGCGAATGTTCTTTAGCGGAAATCGGTAGCATCTCTACCGTGACGATGAACCTGGAACGGCTCCGGGCCCTGCACGCGGTCTCGGTGCACGGATCGATCGCGGCGGCGGCCGAGGCGATGCACGTGACGCCGTCCGGCGTCTCGCAGCAGCTGGCCAAGCTGGAACGCGAGACCGGCCACAGGCTGCTCGAACCGCGGGGGCGCGGCGTGCGCCTCACCCGCGCGGGCCGGGTTCTGGCGGAGCACGCCGGGCGGGTGCTCGCGCAACTGTCGGCGGCCGCCGCCGAGCTGGACGGGCTGCGCGCGGACGTGACCGGGCCGGTCCGGCTCGGCGCGTTCGTCACCGCCGCCCGGTCGGTGCTGCCGCCCGCGCTCGCCGCGCTGCGCGAGCGGCACCCCGGCCTGTCCCCCACCCTCCGGGAGGGCGAGACGGAGAACGTGCTGCCCGCCCTGGCGCGCGGCGACCTCGACGTGGCGATGGTGGAGAGCTGGGACACGCTGCCGACCCCGTTCCCCGCCTCGGTGTCGAACGTCCTGCTGTCCTCCGACGTCATCGACCTGGCGCTCCCGGCCGCGCACCCGCTCGCCCGCCGCCGCACCGTCGACCTGCACGAGCTGCGCGGCCTGCGGTGGGCGGCCTGGACGGCCGGCGGGACCTGCGAGAAGCAGATCGTCCAGACGCTGCGCGAGCACAACGTCGACCCCGACATCGCCTGCAACGTGGCCGACTACCCCACCCAGCTGGCGTTCGTCGCCGCCGGGCTGGCCGCCGCGATGATCCCCCGGCTCGGCCGCGACCCCGTGCCCGCCGGCGTCCGGATGCTCGCCACCCGCCCGGTCGTGCGCCGCAAGATCTACGTGGCGTGGCGGACCGGGGCCGCGGGCCCGGCCGTCGACGCGTGCGTCGAGGCGCTGCGCGCCGCCGCCGAGCGCTTCACGGAGGAACGCCTCGCGTCCTGAGCGGCGGAGGGCGGCGAGCCGTGGCGGAGACTTGACCGCGGCTTCAGGTGTAGCGGGCCACGCGCGGGAATGATCCCAGCGCCCTGAATCTCCCGATCGTTATGGGGAACGATGCGTTTTCTTGCTCGCGCGCACCAGATGCCCGTCCGGCTGATCGTGGGCGCGTTCGTGCTGAACTCGGGCCTGTCGAAGCTCAAGGGCGACGAGGGGACGGCCGACTACATCCACGGGACCGCCAAGACCGCCTACCCGTTCCTGGAGTCGCAGGACAAGGGCGAGTTCACCCGCAACCTCGGCGCGGCCGAGGTCGCGCTCGGCACCGCGCTGGTCACCCCGCTGGTCCCGACGCTGGTGGCGGGCGGAGCGCTCACCGCGTTCGCGGGCGGGCTCATCGGCCTCTACCTGCGGCTGCCCGGCATGCGCGAGGGGCTGCGCCCCACGCAGCAGGGGATCCCGCTCGCCAAGGACTCCTGGCTGATCGGGATCGGCACCACGCTGGTGCTGGAGGAGCTGAGCCGGGCCCGCGAGGAGCGCCGCGGCCGCCGCGGCCGCCGCCACTGACCGCCTCCGGCCCCGGCCCTCGCCGGCCCTGCGCGCCTTGACGGAAGCGCCGGTCCCCGGCGAGGATCGGCGCGTCCCGAGGAGGCCGCGCCATGACGTCCCAGTCCCAGCCCTCCCCGCTCGTCCGCGCGGCGGGCGGCGCCGACGCCGCCGCGATCGCCGCGGTGCTCGGGCGCGCGTTCGACGACGACCCGGTCTGGCGCTGGATCCTGCCCGACGAGGCGTCCCGCGTCCGCCGGCTGACCGGCGTGTTCGGCATCCTGCTGCGGCACGTGCACCTGCGGCACGAGGGCACCGAGGCGGCGGGCCGCGGACCGGACGTGGAGGCCGCCGCACTGTGGGACCCGCCGGGGCTCTGGCGCGTCCCCGCGCGCGCCCAGGCGGCGCAGGCCGGGCCGCTGCTGCGCGCGCTCGGCCGCCGGGTGCCGGCGGCGCTGCGCGCCCTCGGCGAGATCGAGAAGCACCATCCGCCGGAGCCGCACTGGTACCTGGCGGTGCTCGGCACGGATCCGCCCGCGCAGGGCAACGGGCTCGGCGGGGCGCTGCTGCGCTCCCGGCTGGACCGCTGCGACGCCGAGGGCGTCCCGGCCTACCTGGAGAGCTCGAAGGAGCGGAACGTCCCGTACTACGAGAGGTTCGGGTTCCGGGTGACGCGGGAGCTCGCGATGCCGGGCCGGGGCTGCCCGCCGGTGTGGCTGATGTGGCGGGATCCGGACGGCGGCTGACCACTCGACCGGCGCCATCCCCGCGGGCGCAGGCCGACCAGCGCGGGAAGATCGTCGCGCTCTCTGGCCTCGAACCATCTCCTAACCAAATCACTGACCCGCACGAACCAGGCCACGCATGCGCGTTTTTCCGTTTGACCGGTCAAATGAGGCACCGTGCGCAACGAAAACCAGCCGAAGAGTGCACGCAGCGAACCGTGGTGAAGGGGCGCGCCACGGAGGGGCGCTCTACCTCAACGAGTCGACTTCGACGACTTCGAGCACCGCGAGAACGAGCGTGGCCGCCCACTGGACTTGGCACGCGGGTTCGAATCCTGCCGGGCACGCCACCCCTGACCTGCATAAACGCACGCTTACATCCTAAGATCCATGCCCGATATGTCCGCGTGTTAGCTCGATGTTCGCTCCGGTGTCGCCACCCTGTCGACAGCACCAACCGGCAGGACGGCCAGCCCACATCATCAGCTTCTTCCAGGCAGCGCCCCTTCTTGGGGTTCCCCGAAGCGTTCGGCGACGTGGTGTTCGCTGAGTCGGCCGACGATCCTCACCACACGCTGCCAGCGTCGGTGCGCCGCCCACCGCCGCCAACGCCAGCAGGCGGGATGAGACGCATGACCGGCGGCAGCCATGGCGCCCCATGAGGATTGCCCACGTCCGCACACCCAAGCGGCGGCCACTGGCCACCCAAGACGCCGAAGGACGCCGCACCAGCCACCCGGTCATGCTGGGCGGCGCCGGGCAAGCCGTGACTTGCCTCCCGTCCTTGTAAACCGCAGCAAGTGGCCCGGCTCCGCCACCGCTGACGGCCCAAGAGGCGGCTGCGTCGCATCCGAGCCGCCGGCGCAGACACCGATTCCGATGATCGTTCGTACCGCGGATTTCGCATACGGCAACCTGCCACGGGCCCCGGGACGTGGACCGAGCTCGGGCAGCCACAAGCAAGGTCCGCGAGGCGATCGGTAAGGACGCTACCTTCCACCTCGCGGGGACAAAAGTCATCGTGCTCACCGACCACGACGGCCAGAAGTGGCTGTGTCGACCTGACGACGGTGCTGGAGTCCGCCCTGGAGGGCGAGATCGTCGGCCATGCCGACCACCGAGGAGTACGACATGGGGAGCTGAGGCGCTTCAACGTCTTCGCGCGTGCCGCCGGACCACGATGATCCGCGCGACCACGAGCACGATCAGCAGCACTACGACCCCAATCGCGATCAAGACCTTGTGAAGAGTCGTAATGTGAGCGGCCAGTTCACCGGCCAACGCGTCCATCATGAGCAGCATCATTCCCGCCGAGAACTGCTTCTACCTCGACGCTCCCGCCGCTTCGTTGTTTACGGAAGTTGAAAAAGAATTTGTTTTACAGCGATATTCCTCAGTACGGGTTGGCACAATCCGTGCGAAGCACGGGAGCTTCGCTGCCGCGCTGTGCCGGATCTTTCGCGCGAGCTCTCCAGGAACGTGGCCGATCCCGTCGGCCCGGCGACGGCCCCCGCTACATCATCGAAGTGGTCGGGCCGCGCCTCACAAGACCTTGTGACCTCCGCCGGCACGTGATGCCGATCGCCCGGGCAGCCCGCTGGGAACACTCCGGTCCGATGAGTGGCCGTGTTCACCCCAGACGGGTTCTTCGGGGCAGGGTCGGATAGGTGGCGCCCTAGATGAGACCAACTGGGGGGCGAGGGATGGAGACGGTTGGGCTTGGCCGCACTCGACTTCGGGTAACGCCGATCGCGTACGGCACATGGCAGTTCGGCGGGGAATGGGGCGAGGTCGACGAGCGGTCGGCGATCGAGAGCATCCACCATGCTCGCGGCCTGGGGGTCAACATCTTCGACACCGCCCAGGGATACGGGTTCGGGACCGCGGAACGCCTGCTGGGGCGGGCGCTGGCCGGTGAGATGGACCAGGTGGTGATCGCCACCAAAGGTGGGCTGCGCACGGACGGCGACACGCTGGTCCGCGACTCCAGCCCGGCGTGGATCCGGCGCGGCGTGGAGGAGAGTCTGGACGCTCTCGGGATCGACCACATCGACCTGTATCAGATCCATTGGCCCGATCCGAGGACGCCGCCGGCGGAGACCGCGGCGGTGCTGTGGGACCTGGTCGACGAGGGTCTCATCGGCCATGTCGGTGCCTCGAATTTCAACGCCGGGCAATTGCGCGCCTTCGCGGCCGAACGGCAGGTCGAAGCGCTGCAATCGCCCTACCATTTGTTCCTTCGCGACATCGAGACCGATGCACTTCCCTATGCGGCCGAGCACGACCTGGGCGTGCTGGCCTACGGCCCCTTGGCCCACGGACTCCTGGGCGGCAGGCTCACTCCGGACACCAGTTTCCCAGCGAACGACTGGCGGTCGGCCAGCCCGGATTCCACCGGCGGCGCGTTCCGCCGCAACCTGCGGGTGGTCGACGAACTTCGTCGCTTCGCGCAGGCGCGGGGGCCACGATCGGGCAACTCGCCGTGGCGTGGGTGCTGGCGCACCCCGCCGTCCAGGTCGCGCTCGTCGGCTCCCGCCGACAGGCCAATCTCGAGGAGACCGTCGGCGCGCTGGACATCGTCCTGAGCCAGGACGATCTCGCGCAGATCGACAAGATCATGTCCGAGGCCGTGCCCCTCGGCGCGCCGGCGCCCGAAGGCGCGTGACGGCCCGCGCCCACCCGACGCGCCAGTCCTCCGCCCAGCGCCGATCCGCCCCCGCAGCACGGGCGACCTGGAGCAGCGTGAACGGTCTTTGCCGTTATTTGCGCAGGTCGAGTGGATGCCGGAGTGAGTGCCGGGTACCTGTGCGCGCAGGAGAGCGTCCTGCCGGGTCGGGTGTCGCGCGGGCAGGACTCGGCATCGGCGGCGCTTCCCGCGCTTCCGCAGCGCCATGGCACCCTCCGGCCCGCTGGGAGGGCGGAGACCCGGACAAGTCGGCGAGGAGCCCTATGCCACCGACGGAGCACGTCAAGGGGAAGCTGCGCAGCCAGGCCTGGTGGGACGATCCGGCCAACCCGGAGATGACCGCCCTGTACCTCGAGCGCTTTCTCAACTTCGGCCTCACCGCCGCCGAGCTCCAGTCGGGGCGGCCGATCATCGGTATCGCCCAGACCGGCAACGACCTGGTCCCCTGCAACCGGCACCATCTCGACCTGGCCGACCGGGTCAGGGACGGCATCCGCGACGGCGGCGGCATCCCGTTCGAATTCCCTGTCCATCCCCTGCAGGAGACGGGCAAGCGCCCCACCGCGGCGCTGGATCGCAATCTCGCCTATCTCGGACTGGTCGAGGTGCTCTACGGATATCCGTTGGACGGAGTCGTCCTGACGACGGGCTGCGACAAGACGACACCTGCGTGCCTGATGGCGGCGGCGACGGTGAACGTCCCGGCGATCGTTCTGTCCGGGGGGCCGATGCTCAATGGCTATCACAACGGGATGCGGACGGGCTCGGGGCTGGTGATCTGGCGGTCGAAGCGGCTGCTGGCCAGCGGGGAGATCGATTATGCGGAGTACATGTCGCGTGTGTGCGCGTCGGCGCCCAGCATCGGGCACTGCAACACGATGGGCACCGCGCTGTCGATGAACAGCCTGGCCGAGGCGTTGGGAATGTCGCTGCCCGGTTGTGCGGCGATCCCCGCCCCCTACCGGGAGCGGGCGCAGATGGCCTACGACACGGGCCGCCGAGCGGTGGCCCTGGTGCACGAGGACGTGACGCCGCGCCGGATCATGACCATGCGGGCCTTCGAGAACGCGATCGCGGTCGCATCGGCCATCGCCGCGTCGACCAACGTCCCCATCCACATCAACGCCATCGCGCGGCATACCGGGGTGGCATTGTCCAACCAAGACTGGCAGCGGGTCGGAGCCGACGTCCCGGTCCTGGCGAACACCGCACCGGCCGGAGAGTACCTCGGCGAGGACTTCTACCGCGCCGGCGGTGTCCCCGCCGTGATGCGGTCGCTGCTGACGGCAGGCCGTCTGCACGGTGACCTGATGACGGTCTCCGGCAACACCGTCGCTGAGAACCTCGCCGACGTCCCGCCCGCCGACCCTGCGGTCATCCGCCCCTTCCACGATCCCGTCTCACCGCGGGGCGGCCTTCTCGTCATGTCCGGAAACCTGTTCGACTCCGCGGTCATGAAGACCTCGGTCATCACCGACGACTTCCGGGCCCGCTACCTTCCAGACCCCGGGCGGCCGCAGATGGTCGACCTTCGCGCCATCGTCTTCGACGGACCGGAGGACTACCACGCCCGCATCGAAGACCCCGAGTTGGACATAGACGACCACTGCATCCTCGTCATCCGCTACACGGGGCCCATCGGCTATCCGGGGTCGGCCGAGGTCGTCAACATGGAACTCCCGTCCGCGGTGGCCCGGCGAGGCGTCACCTCGCTGCCCGCGCTCGGCGACGGCAGGCAGAGCGGCACCTCGGACGCACCGTCCATCCTCAACGCCAGCCCCGAAGCCGCGATCGGCGGCAACCTCGCCATCTTGCGCACCGGCGACCGGATCCGTATCGACCTGGACAACGCACGTGTCGACGTCCTGTTGCCGGAGGAAGAGATCGCCGCGCGGAGGGACGAGCACATACCGCCGGCCTTCGAGAACCAGACACCGTGGCAGGAGATCTACCGCTCCACGGTCGGGCAGCTGGACAGCGGGGGCTGCCTGGAACTCGCGGTGGCGTACCAGAACCTCACCGACACCAAGGGGATTCCTCGTGACTCGCACTGACTCCAACGGCACGGTCCTGATCGCCGATTACGACTTCGGCGATGTCGACATCGAGCGCGCCATCATCGAGGACGCCGGGTTCCGGCTCGTCGCCGCGCAGTGCAAGAGCGAGGACGAGGTGATCGAGAAAGGCCGGGAGGCCGACGGCGTCCTGACCCAGTACGCGCGGGTCGGTTCCCGCGCCATCGGCGCTCTCACCCGTTGCCGGGTGATCGCCCGCTACGGAACGGGCGTCGACATCGTCGACGTCGACGCCGCGACCCGCCGGGGCGTCCAGGTCACCAACGCGCCGAACGAGTGGTGCGCCGAAGAGGTCGCCGATCACGCCGTCGCGCTCTGGCTCGCCGCCGCTCGGAAGATCTGCCGGTACGACCGGGCGACGCGGCAGGGCGAATGGCACTGGAAGACCGGACAGCCGGTCTGGCGACTGCGGGGGCGGGTGCTCGGGCTGCTGTCCTTCGGCGCCATCGCGCGCCTCATCGCCGAGCGCGCGGCGGCGTTCGGCGTCGAGGTCTGGGCGTGCGACCCGTTCATCGACGAGGCCGAGATCCGCTCGCGCGGCGTGCGGCCGGTGTCCTTCGACGACCTTGTGGAAGGCGCCGACTACCTGGTGGTCCAATCGCCGCTCACCCCGCAGACGCACCACACCTTCGACCGGGCGACGCTCCGCAGGATGAAGCCGACCGCGATCCTCGTCAACACCGCGCGCGGGCCCATCGTGGAGGACGCGGCGCTCCACCAGGCCCTGACCGAGGGATGGATCGCCGGCGCCGCGCTGGACGACCTCGAAGAGGAGCCGGCGAAGCAACGCGACTGGCGCCCGCGCAACCCCCTCCTCGAGCTGCCCAACACGATCATCACTCCCCACGCCGCCTACTACTCCGAGGAGGCCGTCAGGACGGTGCGGCGCATCGCCGCCGAAGAAGCCATACGGGTCCTGACCGGACGGCCGGCGCGTTTCCCCGTCAACAACGTGATGGCCGGCTCCCACCCGTAAGGCCCTCGGACCGGCCCGACGCCCGGACGGAATTGAGGAGGAGTTCGCCATGCTCGATCCGGATCCGCCGTTCCGGCCGGTCCGCCGCCCGGACGGCTACCACCGGTTGGAGGATCTGGGCCTGATCGGGGACGGCACGACGGCGGCGCTCGTCGGTCCGGACGGCTCGATTCCGTGGTTGTGCCTGCCCCGATTCGACAGCGACCCGCTGCTGTGCGGCCTCCTAGATCACGAACGCGGCGGCCATTTCGCTCTCACGGTGGACGATCTCCGGGAGGCCCGCCAGTATTACGAGCCCGACACCGCGGTGCTGGTGACCGAGATGCGCGGCCCGACCGGCCTGGTCAGGGTCACCGACGCGCTGGGGCTCCGCGCGGACGCGGACCTGTCGGACGACGCGGGCGGGAGCCGGGCCGAGCTCGTCCGGTCCGCTGTCGTCCTTGACGGGACCGTCCGCCTGCGAACGGAACTGCAACCCTGGGGCGGCGCGCAGACCCGGGCCCTCGCCAGCGGCTTGGAGGTGCAGGCGCCCAGGCGGCGGGACCTGCGGCTGCACCTGCGCGCCAACCGGCCGCTTGCCGGCCTGGACACCGTGCACGACCTGGAACAGGGCGATCGTCTCGCCGTGACGCTCTCCTGGGGCCGCGTCCATCGCCACCACCGGTTCGAACCCGACGCGGTGCTGCGGGAGACCGCCGAGGCATGGCGCCGGTGGATGCGGAACTTCGGTTACGCCGGTCCGCAGGAGCCGCTGGTCCGGCGTGCCGCGATCACGTTGAAGCTGTGCGACGACTGGATCAACGGCTCGCTGGTGGCGGCGCCCACGTCCTCGCTGCCCGCGCCGATCGGCGGGGTCCGCAACTGGGACTACCGCTACGCCTGGATCCGAGACGCGGCCTTCACCGTGTTCGCGTTGCGCCGCGTCGGGTTCGGCTACGAGGCGGACGCCTTCCTCGGCTGGGTCCTGGACGCTTTCGAGAGCACCCCGCGGCCGCGGATCATGTACACCCTGGGCGGTGATCCCGTCCCCGATGAGGTCCAGGACGCCGGCCTGGAAGGCTACCGGCGGTCCGCTCCCGTACGGTGGGGCAACGGCGCCGCCGACCAGCGCCAGCACGACATCTACGGTGAGGTCCTGGACTGCGCCGACCAGTGGCTCCGTGCCGGCGGCGATCTGCAGCCCGCCCTGTGGTCCCGGCTGGCCGAGCTGGCCGAGACCGCGCAGAGCGCGTGGCGCCGGCCGGACCAGGGCATATGGGAGGTGCGGAGCGAGGGCCGGGTCTTCACGTACTCGGCCGCGATGTGCCAGGTGGCGCTGGACCGCGCCGCGTCCATCGGCGAACGGCTCGGCCTGCCCGGACCGCTCGACACCTGGCGCAACGCGGCCGAAGAGCTGCGCCGGCAGATCCTGGAACGCTCCTGGGACGAGGACGCGCAGAGCCTGAGCGAACACCTCGACGGCGGCGGAGGGCTGGACGCCAGCCTTCTCGCACTCCCCCTGCGGAAGGTCGTCCCGGCCGACCACCCGCGGATGACCGCCACCACCGCGGCGGTCGCCGAACGCCTGTCCGCCGGCGACGGCCTGCTGTACCGCTACCTGCACGACCAGTCGCCCGACGGCCTCGCCGGCGACGAGGGCGCCTTCCTGCTGTGCAGCTTCTGGCTGGTCGAGAACCTCGCGCTGCAGGGCCGGACCGAGCAGGCCGAGGACCTGTACGCCTCGCTGTGCTCCCGGGCCAGTCCACTCGGGTTGCTGCCCGAGCAGATCGACCCGTCCTCAGGGACGTTCATGGGCAACTTCCCCCAGGCGTTCAGCCACATCGGGGTCATCGCCAGCGGCGTCACGCTCGCCCGGGCGAGGGAAGGGCGGACAGGATGATCGAACGACTCGTCGTCTTCGGCGCCACCGGCGACCTCAACGCCCGCTATCTCCTGCCCGGTCTGGCCGCCCTGCGCGCGGCCGGGCACCTCGGCGACGGATTCCAGCTCACCTGCGCCGACAGGAAGGAATGGGACGACGAGGGCTTCCGCGGCTGGGCGGCCGAGCAGCTCGACCGGCACGCGAGCTCGTCGCCCGCCGACGCCAGGAGCTGGGTCGCCCGGGCCACCCGCTTCCGGCGGGCCGACGCCACCGACCCCGCCGATCTCGCCTCCCTCATCGCCGGTCACGGGCCGGTCGCACTCTATTTCGCCCTCCCCCCGGCGGTGTTCCCCGGCGCCGTCACGGCCGTGCGCGGCGCGGGCCTCCCGCCGGGCAGCCGGCTCGTCCTGGAGAAGCCCTTCGGCGAGAACCTGGCCGACGCGCAGGAGTTGAACCGGCTGCTGTCCGAGGTCGTCCCCGAGCAGGCGGTGTTCCGCGTCGACCACTTCCTGGCCATGACCACCGTCCAGAACCTGCTCGGCAGCCGCCTGGCCAACCGCGTGCTCGAACCGCTCTGGAACAGCGCGCACATCGCCGAGATAGAGATCGTGTGGGACGAGTCCCTCACCCTGGAGGACAGGGCCGGCTACTACGACGGAGTCGGGGCGCTCAAGGACATGGTGCAGAACCACCTCCTCCAAGTGCTGTGCCTGGTGGCCATGGAGCCCCCGCTCAGCCTCAGCGAGCGCGACCTCCGCGACCGGAAGATCGATGTGCTGCGCTCGGTGCGCCCGCTCACCTACGAGGACGTCCTGCGCCGCACCCGCCGGGCGCGCTATCTCGCCGGCCGCATCGGCGACCGCAGGGTTCCCGCCTACGTCGACGAGGACGGCGTGGACCCGCAGGGACGCACCGAGACCTTCGCCGAGGTGGAACTGCAACTGGACAGCTGGCGCTGGTCCGGCACCACCTTCCGGCTCCGCACCGGCAAGGCGCTCGAGAACGACCGCAAGGAGGTCGCGGTCCGCTTCCGGCCCGTCCCCCACCTGCCCTTCGGCCACAGCGGGGAGGCCGTGCCCAACGTGCTCCGCTTCGGGCTCGACCCGGAGAGCGTGACCCTGGCGCTCACCGGAATCGGCCCCGGTCCGCAGACCCTCACGCCTCTCACCATGACCGCCCAGATGGAGCCCGCCGACCTGCCCGCCTACGGCCGGCTGCTCCTGGACGTCCTGCGGGGCGACGCCGCCCTATCCATCCGGGGCGACGAAGCCGAAGAGGCATGGCGGGTCCTCGCCCCGGTCATGTCCGCCTGGTCCGACGACCTCGTGCCTCTCGAGGAGTATCCAGCCGGTTCCAGCGGACCTGCCCCCAGGGAGCAGTAGGCGCAGGACGGAACCGGCCCGGACGGGCGATGGCGATCAACCCGCGAACTCGCGTACCGGGCTGCCCTTCACTCCTGCCATCGCCCGGAAGAGCGACCCGGCGGCCGAATCGTCGCCGGGAGGAAGGCCCTCGCGGGAAGTGGAGATGAAAAGCTCGTCCAAGTCCGGACCACCGAAGGCGCATGCGGTGACTCCCCGCACCGGCACCTCCACCACCTCATCCAGGACCCCACCCGGCGTATACCGGCGCACGGCCCCGCCCTGATTCAACGCGACCCACACCCCGCCCTCCGCGTCAACGGTCAGGCCGTCCGGAGCACCGTCCTCGGGAGGGATCGACGCGAACGTCCGCCCCCCGGTCAAACCCTTCGCCCCGTCGAAGTCGAATACCGCGACCTCTTGTGCAGCCGTGTCGACGTAGTACACCAAGCGTCCATCCGGGCTCCAATCCAGCCCGTTCGAAATCGTCACGCCGTCCAACACCACGACCGTCGAACCATTCGGATCGAGCCGGTAGAGAGCACCCGCACCCGGCGTCTTGCCATAGGCCATGGAACCGCAGTAGAAACGGCCCTCCGGATCGCAGCCCCCGTCGTTCATACGGACGCCCTCATCGCCCCACAGTTCCGGCAGGAACGTCATCGCGCCGTCGGCGTCCTCGAGCGCGAAACCCCGCTCGACCGCGATGACCGCACCCCCGTCACGCCGGGGACGCAGCGCGGCCGCGACACCGCCGACATGCCGCCGGCCGACCGTTCCATCGGCCCCCAGCGACATCACATCACCGGCCAGCATGTCCACCCACCGCAACTCTCCCCAGCGCGACGACCAGACCGGCCCCTCGCCGTGATAGGTCACCGGATCAGTGACCTGCTCAGCACGCGGCAAATCCTTGCACCTCCAACCACCCGGCACACCGAAAATTCGCCCTACTGCAGCTGTATTACCGGATCCCCTACCCCGAGCTGCCCACTGAAACGCCGTCCAGAAACAAAGGCATGCCATGCGATACCAAACAGCAAACGACCTACTAACCATGTTGATGGGAGTGTCCAATGAACGGCGGATCCGATGATCAAGGAGACGCCAGGTGACCGACACCGTCGTTGCGGGCGAGTCCGGGGAGCAGCCAGTTCAGGGGCCGTCGAGCGTGGCCTCGGACGAGCAGTCGATCTCGATGCTGGTGGAGCGTGCTCGGACCCAAGGGCTGCAGCCGACCGGGAAGGCGGGCTGCTGCAGCGGCTAACCAAGCGGGTGCTGGAGTCGGCCCTGGAGGGCGAGATCACCGACCACGTCGGCTATGACAAGCACGACGCGGCGGGCCGGGGCAGCGGCAACAGCCGCGACGGATCGCGGGCCAAGACCGTGCTGACCGACGTGGGCCCGGTGGAGGTCAAGGTGCCCGTGATACCGCCGGCACCTTCGAGCCGCAGATCGTCCGCAAGCGTCAGCGCCGTCTGACCGGCGTGGATGAGATGGTGCTGTCGCTGAGCGCGAAGGGACTCACGGGGAGATCTCCGCGCACCTGGCCGAGGTCTACGGGGCGCAGGTGTCCAAACAGACGATCTCGACCATCACCGGCAAGGTCATGGACGGCATGGCCGAATGGCAGAACCGGCCGCTGGACCGTGTATACCCCGCGCTGTTCGTGGACGCCATCAACGTCAAGATCCGGGACGGGCAGGTCGCCAACCGCCCGGTCTACGTCGTGATGGCGGTGACAGTGGACGGTCACTGCGACATCCCGGGGATCTGGGCGGGCGACGGCGGGGAGGGCGCCAAGTACCGGTTGCACGTGTTCACCGAGTTGAAGAACCGCGGCCTGGACGACGTCCTCACGCTGGTCTGTGACGGGCTGAAGGGCCTGCCCGATGCGGTCGAGACCGTCTGGCCCCGCACCGTGGTCCAGACATGCATCGTGCACTTGCTGCGCAACTCCTTCCGCTACGCGGCGCGGCAGGACTGGGACAAGATCGCCCAGGCGCTCAAGCCCGTCTACACGGCCCCGAACGACGATGCGGCCCTGGAGCGGTTCATGGAGTTCACCGAGGCGTGGGGCACCAAGTACCGGGCGATCGTGAAGCTGGGGGAAGACGCCTGGAGCGAGTTCGTCCCGTTCCTGTCCTTCGATGTCGAGATCCGCAAGGTGATCTGCTCCACCAACGCCATCGAGTCGGTCAACGCGCGGATACGCAAAGCCGTCCGCGCCGCGGGCACTTCCCCAACGAGGCCGCCGCCATGAAGTGCATCTACATGGCGCTGATGTCGTTGGACCCGACCGGCAAGGGCCGCAAGCGGTGGACCATGCGCTGGAAGGCACCCTTGAACGCCTTCCAGATCGCCTTCGAGGGCCGCCTCACCCCAGCCACCCACCGACCCGCTGACAACCAAGATCAGCCGTTGAGTTGACACACCCACTCCTGACGATCATGAACCGCAACCGTGACCCCTCACTCGGCTACCTGGTGGCTGGGGACATGTTCGGGAGCGGGGGCCGGTCCGAAATGTCGGCCGGGGGGCGTTAACGTCTGCCGCTACAGGAGGTGTGAGCCCGTGTTCTTCGACAGCCTTGATGTGTCGTACGGCGAGATGTGGGGTTCCTGGAAGGGGGCGGCCCATCCGGAACCGATGTCGCGTGCGGTCGCGGCGCGCAGGCATGCCGCCGGGCGGGGCTACGCGGTGCTGCTGGCCGCTGGGGACCGGCCGCTGGCGCTGATCGAGTTCTGGCCGGACCGCATGTGGCGCGTATACCAGTTCGACGACGCGGCCCAGTGCACGCAGATGATCGACTTCAAGCGCCACCGCGTGGGGGTCCTGCGGGTCTTCCAGAACGTCCGCTGGCGGTTCTCCAGCGAGGCGCGGCATTCGTCCCGCAAGTGGGACGTCCAGGAGACCGCGACCGTGTCGGCCGACGGGCGGGTCGAGATCAGGTCTGAGTCCGCTGGGGCCGGGGACGCCGAGGTGCGCCGGATCTCGGCTCCCGTCGAGGGCTTCCTCTGCCCCGAACCGGAGTTCGGCGACTGGCAGGTTTTCGTCCGCTTCCTCACCGAGCAGGACCACGAGCCCGCCGCGTCGGTGGTCCTGAACGAGCCGGCGGCGGGCGGGGGGCGGGGGCCGCTGCGTGCGACCGGCATCGAGCGGTTGTTCACTTCGGGCCCGTGCGACACCCCGGACGGTCCGGTCGCCATCGAGGTCATCGACGCCGGGTCGTTGCGGGTCCCGTCCGGGCGGCTGGCCGTCTCGGATCCCGGCTGGATCACCGAACCGTTGCGGACCGTCGCCGTGCCGCCGGGCGAGTTCCCGGTCACGGTGTCGCTGATGCGCACGGCGGGTGGGACGCGTGTCGCCGCGGCCCGGGTGACCCTTCTGGCCGCCCCGCCCCGCCAGTGGGAGATGGCCCTGAAGCCCGGTGAGGATCCGGGACTGCTCGGCGAGGGCCAGTTCTACGGGGTCGGTGTGGACGCCGGAACGGCGGCGTTCCTCGACGCGGCCCGGACGGTGAGCGAGGAAGAGTTCGACGGCCTGATCGAACGCCTCGACGGCGACGGCTCCTTCACGACGGAACTGGACGCTCCAGAGCCCGAGCCGAACCTCATCGCCTTCAGAGCCGGTCAGGGCGACGGCTCCTACCCCGTCTGGATCGGCCGCACAGACGACGGCCGGGTGGGCCGCGTCGTCATCGACTTCCAACTCTTCCCCGCCGACCACCGGCCCGCCCCGAAGGCTCCGGGCCGGCCCAGGGTCCTCGGGAGGATCAAGGCCGAGCGTGCCGAGGCGGCTCCCGCCGCGGTCGAAGATGCGACCCCCGCCGGACGCAAGCGCGCCCACCTCGAAAAGCTCCGCGAGGCCGAGCGGCTGGAGTGGGGAGGCCGGTTGCCGACCGCCACCTTGCGGGCGGTGCCGCAAGCGCTGTCCCTGGCGCGTTATGACGCCGACCTCGTGCACGAGATGGACGCGGCAGGCCCCGGTGTCCAGCGCGGGATCGCCGAGTTCGCGGCTCGCCGCGCCGCGACCGAGGCCGGTCTCGCCGATCTCGCGTGGGTCGCCCCGGCGCTGGCCGCACTCGCGCAGGGACGGGCACTGCCCTTCCCCTTCGACGACCGGGCCGACGCGGTGCGGGCCCTGCTCGCCGACCCGGACGCCCCGGACCGGACGGTTGGCGAGGCGGTGCCGCCGCCGCGGCACGAGCCGACGCGGTCTCCGGTCGAGGGAAGGGAGACCGAAGCCGTCACCGTGTTCACCCGGGCGGAGCGCTCGGAGCCGGCGCGGATATCGCAGCCTCACATGGCGCTACCCGCCGTCTTGCGCGCAGGCGATCCGCACGCGCTCACGGGGGCCGTGGAAGCGGTGTCGGCCGGCGTGGCCACGTTCGGCGAGGACTATCCGGCGTTCTTGCAGGAGGTCCGGGACCTCTGCGCCGCGCTGCGCGACAGCGGCCTTCACCTTGCGGACCCTTACGCCGTCCCGGCGCCCGCCGAAGACCCCGACGAGTCCGCCACCTTGGCCGCGCCCATCGTTGTGGAGGCCGTCGGCGGTCTCCTGGACACCGACGTCATCGAGGGGATCACCGTGCGGGTCCCAGCGGATCCGGGCATGGCGGTGGACCATGTCGTGCAGGTGAAGTTGACCATAGGCAACACCGGATTCGTGGACTGGCGACCCGTTGCGGCTCCCGGGGAGGCGATGGATTTCACCTTCGACATCGAACATGGCTACACAGCCGCCTACTATGGCGAGGCGAAGGTCTCCTACGAGCAGTTCCTCGACGAGGACACCGTCATCGCCACATCAAAGACCCTCGGACTGCGCGTCCGTTGAGGGGTGAGGGCGGCGGGCCGGGCCACGCACCGCCGGCAGGCGTTGATCCGGACGACACCGAGCCGCGGGAGTTTTACCTCCTTGAGCTGTCCACCGCTCCCGACTGGAAGACCGGCGGCCGGCCGAACTGGGGATTCATCGATCCGGTTCCCAGTCCTGCCCCGCCTGCGGCGCCGGGATGAATCCGCTGCTGATCATCGCCACCGGCGAGCTGAACGGCCTCGGCAATGGCTGATCCCCTACCAGGACCAAGAGGACTTCAGGCACTGGGATCACGCCTACCCCTACAGCTGGAATCTGGCAGGCGTCCAGATCGCCAGCGGACACGCCCAGCAGCTCTAGGCCTTCGGGGAGGCTGAGTGCAGCGCTTAGCGGTAAGTCCTGGTGCTGTCCGAGTTACATGACCTTGCCCTTGCCCTTCACGGCGGGACGCGCAGCTCGCCATCGCGGCCGCGACGTGCGCGACCGGGCGGCCCGAACCGACTCGCTCGACCAGCAGACGGCGCCCGTGAGCGGTCAGCCGGGCGTTACGGTGGACCACGAAGACCTCCGTGCGGTGCAGATTCGACACCTCCACCACACCGGAGGTCTTCCTCTTGCTCAACCACCCTCAGTCGTCAACAACGTTCGTGGTCACTACATCTAGCGCGTTCCCCGGTTGCCCATGCGGACCGGGTTGAGAGGGTGGCTGCCCCGCGCACGTCCGGATGCCGGCTGCTGGCTGTGACCATGCGCCGTGTGCAGCCCAAAGAACCCTTGACAAACGAGAAGAGGGAACGTCCCGTACTACGAGAGGTTCGGGTTCCGGGTGACGCGGGAGCTCGCCATGCCGGGCCGCGGCTGCCCGCCGGTGTGGCTGATGTGGTGGGATCCGAACGGCGGCTGACCACTCGACCAGCGCCATCCCCGCGGGCGCGGGCCGACCAGCGCGGGAAGATCGTCGCGCTCTCTGGCCTCGAACCATCTCCTAACCAAATCACTGACCCGCACGAACCAGGCCACGCATGCGCGTTTTTCCGTTTGACCGGTCAAATGAGGCACCGTGCACAACGAAAACCAGGCGAAGAGTGCACGCAGCGAACCATGGTGAAAGGCACGCCACGGAGGGGCGCTCTAACTCAACGAGTCGACTTCGACGACTTCGAGCACCGAGAAAACGAGCGTGGCCGCCCACTGGACTTGGCACGCGGGTTCGAATCCTGCCGGGCACACCACCCCCACCTGCATAAACGCACGCTTACAGCTCAAGATCCACGCCCGAAATGCCCGCGTGTCAGCTCGATGCTCGCTCGGATGTCGCCGCCGTGTCGCCAGCACCAGCCAGCTGGGCGGCCAGCCCACATCATCACCTTCTTCAGGCAGCGTCCATTTGAGCATGCCCCGCTTCCCGACGCGACGATGCGTACGCGCGAATCCACCCTGGAGATCGGGGGCGGCCCACTGAAGTCCAAGGGCTGATGCGGTGTCAGCCCTCGCCCACCTTGCGGGCCGCAACCGTCTTTCAGGGTCGTCCGTATGATGATCGGCGCTGAGGCTCCGCAAGGAGACCGACCGTCTGACCGAGGATGCCTGGGCGCTGATCGGCTTTTCCTCGCTGGTGTTCATCTGCAGCGCGGACGCCGAGGGCCGGGCGAATGTGTCGTCGCGCGGCGGCCCGGCCGGGTTCGTCTCGGTACTGGACGAGCGGACCTTGGCGATCCCCGACTCGACCGGCAACAAGCGGCTCGACACCATGCACAACGTGCTGCAGACCGTACGTGTCGGGCTGCTCCTCCTCATCCCAGGCCGCCCGACCACTCTGCGCATCAATGGCCGAGCCTGTGTCTCGGCGCGCCCGGAGCTGCTCGCCCAACTCACGCCGATCGGCTAACCGCCGGTCACGGCGATCGTGGTGGTTGTCGAGCAGGTCTATCCGCACTGCCCGGAGTAGCTGATGCGCGCCGATGCCTGGCGACCTGAGCGGCGGGTGCCTACCGACGCCCAGCCGACCAGCGCCGAGGTGACTCTGGCGCGGCCGGGCCTGCCGGGCCTGACCATGGAGCAGATCGAGGAGGCAGAGCGCGAGTCACTGCGCCTGCGCTACGGGTGAAGTCAGGCTGCATCGAGGTGCACCGGGTGTGTACTGCCCAGGTCGGCGCAGGTGTGATCTGGGTTACTGCCGTTCATGTGTCGCGGGGACGTTCCGTCTTTGTTGGTGAGCGACGAACGGAGACGTCATGAAAGTCCTCATCGCCGGGGCGTCCGGCGCGATCGGCAAGCACCTCGTCAGCCGGCTCGTGGAGGGCGGGCACGAGGTCGTCGGCACGACCCGCTCGGCGGCCAAGACCGGCATGCTGCACGCGTTGGGCGCCAAGCCGGTCGTCCTCGACGCACTCGACCCCGACGCGGTGGCCGACGTGGTGGCCAAGGCCGAGCCCGAGGTGATCGTCCATCAGCTCACCGCGCTGGGCGGAGAGACGAGCATGCGGAATGTGAAACAAATGGCGGCCGCCACCAACCGGCTGCGCACCGAGGGCACCGACCACCTGCTGTCCGCGGCGCGTGCGGTCGGCGTCCGGACGTTCGTGGCGCAGAGCAACGCCATGTGGATGGAACGCACCGGCGGGCCGGTCGCCGACGAGAGCGGCCGGATCGAGCCGCATCCGCCCGCGGACGCCGCGCCGGCGGTGGCGGCACTGCGTCATTTGGAGGACGCGGTGACCGGCATCACCTGGGGCGATGGAATCGTGCTTCGCTACGGTGCCTTCTATGGGCCCGGGACCGGTCTCAGTGCCGCGTCGGACGCGGTCATGACCCGGCAGATCCGCAAGCGGCGGTTCCCGATCGTCGGTGGCGGCGGCGGGGTGTGGTCGCTGGTGCACATCGCCGACGCCGCCTCGGCCACGGTCGCGGCCATCGAGCGCGGCAGGCCCGGGATCTACCATGTCGCCGACGGCGACCCGGTACCGCTGCGCGAATGGCTGCCCTACCTTGCCCGGACGCTCGGCGCGAAACCACCGTGGCGCGTGCCGGCCTGGCTGGTCCGGCCGCTGGCCGGTAGGGGGGCGGTGGACATGATGACGCGGGCCCGCGGGATCTCCACCGAGAAGACCAAGCGCGAGCTCGGCTGGGAGCCGCGGTACCCGAGCTGGCGCACCGGTTTCACCGACGGATTGAGCTGACCGACATGTCCACCACGCAGTTGTACGGCGAACTGCGGCCGCGGGCCTTCGCCATCGCCTACCAGATGCTCGGCAGCGTCAGCGAAGCCGAGGACGTGGTACAGGAGGCATTCCTGCGGCTGCACCAGAGCCAGCGGGGAGGCGAAGCGATCGCCTCCCCGCGGGCCTACATCGCCACCTTGGTCACCCGTCTGGCCATCGACCAGCTGCGCTCGGCACGGGCGCGGCGGGAGGCGTATGTAGGCGAGTGGCTACCGGAACCACTGGCCGGTGATCCGTCACCGGGCGAGCATGCCGAGACCGCCGACTCGCTGTCGCTGGCCGTCCTGGTGCTGCTGGAGACCCTGACGCCGCAGCAGCGGGCGGCGTTCCTGCTGCGCGAGGTGTTCCAGTACCCGTATCGGGAGGTCGCCGAGATCATCGGCACGGACGTGGACACCACGCGGCACCTGGTCGCGCGGGCCCGCAAACACCTCCAGCAGCGCCGACCGCGCTACCACGCCACCCGACGGCAGCAGCAGCAACTGGCCGGGCGCTTCTTCGCCGCCGTCCAGGAGGGCGACCTGCCGGCGCTCGAGGAGTTGCTGGCCCGGGATGTGGCGATGCACGGGGACGGCGGCGGCAGAGTGCCCGCGCTCGGGCGGCCGCTCAACGGACGGCAGCCGGTCGCGCGCGTCCTGGCGGCGATGGCACCCCTGCTCGCCCGGGCTGGGGGTGTGCGCTTCCATCTCACGAACGTCAACGGCCAGCCGGGCGCCCTGGTGTTCGACAACCGTGACCTGCTGGTCGCGGTCATCGGGCTGGACATCGGCGACGGCCACATCCAGACGATCCACTCCGTCGTCAACCCCGACAAGCTGCAGCACTTCGACAGGGTCGGCAACCTCGGCGACCTGGTCCACCCCGACTCCGTCCCCGCCGAGGACGGCTGAACCACCCGGCACGACCCGGACATCCGCAACCGCCGCAGTCCTGCTGATGACCGGCGCCGTGGTCGTTCACAGCCGTCGCAGCGAGTTCCGATTCGCGGCAGTGAACCTGATCTATCTCGCACTGGCGGCGTTCATCGCCGCCGCGGAAACAGCTTGACGGTCCGAATCTCGTAGCGGGCCGGATCACGCGGGTCCATGTGGACGACCAGCAGGCGCCGGCTCCAGGTGAGCCGCAGGATCACCACCCGCTCCGGCGACACCGGGCCGCGGGCCACGATTCGTTCGACGTCCATGAAACGGATCCGGCGGCGGGAGTGACCCGCGGCGACGGCGGCGTCGATGGCCGCCCGGCCTGTTACAGGGATCGAGGCGTCGGTGTCTGGTGTTCAAACGGCAACGCCCAGAAGAACGGAAGGTCATCGCCCACCTCTCAGCGGATGAGAAGAGCTCGCCTCGGTGCTGATCACCGGCGGCAACATCACCGGATAGAAGGAAGAAGGCCCTCATGAGCAAGGTCTGGTTCGTCACTGGTTCGTCCCGCGGCCTCGGCCGCAATTTCGTCGAGGCCGCCCTGTCCCGCGGCGACAAGGTCGCGGCGACCGCCCGGAACACCGGCGGCCTTGCCGATCTGGTCGCCGCCCATGGCGAGGCGGTGCTTCCGCTCCAGATGGACGTGACCGACAAGGCGGCCGTCTTCGAGGGCATGAGGCGGGCCAAGGAGCACTTCGGCCGTCTCGACGTCATCGTGAACAACGCCGGCTACGCCCAGATCGGCGCGGTCGAAGAGCTGACCGAGCGGGAACTGCGCGACCAACTGGAGACCAACCTGTTCGGCGCGGTATGGGTGGTCCAGGCCGCGCTGCCGTATCTGCGCGAGCAGCGCGCGGGGCACATCATCCAGTTGTCCTCGGCGGCCGGGGTCATCGCCATGCCGCTCGGCGGCGCCTACCACGCCTCCAAGTGGGCCCTGGAGGGGCTGAACGAAGCACTCGCCGGCGAGGTCGCCGAGTTCGGGGTCAAGGTGACCATCGTCGAGCCCGGCGGCTTCGCCACCAGGGACGGCAAGAACCCCGACCCGCTCGCCAACGGCCACATGTCGCGGACCGACCCGGCCTACGACGGTCTCCGCCAACGCCTCGGCGCGGCCGCCGGGAAGCAGCCCGCCGGCGACCCCGCCGCCGCGGCCCAGGCACTGGTCAAGCTCGTCGACTCCGACGACCCGCCGCTGCGAGTGCTCTTCGGTCTGGGCTTCTACCCGATGCTCCAGCAGGCCTACGCCGACCGGCTCAAGACATGGTCCGACTGGCTGGACCTGTCGGCAGAGGCCCAAGGCGAGCCCGCTCAAGCAACTCGCTGACCCTCCGGCCAGAGCCTTCCGAGCCCTCGAGCCCGAGTGACCTGCCGTCTCGCGCCGACCGGACCGTGGCGGGCGACAGCGGACCCATTGGGCCGAAACACGGGCCCCGGCTCGGCCGGGGCCCGTGGAGGTCAGCTGCGCCAGACGCGGCGGCGGCGGCTGGTGAGGGGCTTGGTCGAGGCCCCGTGTTCGGCCCTCGGGGCGGATGAGGCCCGGTGCCGACCTTGCACGCGCGGAAGCGGACAGGCAGCCGGCGCGCGCCGACGCCTCCGTCACCGAGTTGGAGGCCGAGCGCGGCGGCCGCGAAGCCGTCGAGGTCGAGCTACGGCGCGCGCTGGACGACGCGCGCGCCGGCCGACGCGAGCACTGCGCCGCGATGAGGTGGCGCGAGGGGTCCAGGCCCGCAGGGCCATCAGCCTGACCGGTGCCGCCGCGGTGTCCGGGATCGCGCTCATCAATTGCGTCAGCAACCTCAGCGGGGTCATCGGTCCCTACCTCACCGGGAGCATCGAGGACGCGACCGGCAGCTTCACCTACGCGCTGCCGGCCATCGCGATCATGATGGTGGTCGGGATGGCCGTCCTGCTGATCACGGGAGGGCGGATGGAACGACTTCTACGGGAGCCTGTCATGACCACAGCACTGATCATCGGGGACGTCCAGCGGGGCATCACGAGCGGCTACCCGTTCGCCCGGCAGGTCGTGCCGCCGCTCACGGAGCTGCTCCCGCGCGCTCGCGCGGCCGGTGCGCTCGTCGCGTTCGTGCACTTCGCCTTCCGGCCCAATGGGGCCGACCTCCCGCCGGGCAATGCGATGTTCAGGTCGTTCTACGAGGCCGGGGACGCCTTCCTGGAGGGATCGGCCGGAGCGGAGATCGATCTGCCGGTCGCCGAAGAGGACGTCGTCGTGCTCAAGCGCCGCGCCAGCGCGTTCGCCGGCACGGACCTCGACCTCGTGCTCCGCGCCGGCGGCGTCGACACGGTCGCGGTCGCGGGAGTCGCGACCAGCGCGATGGTCGCCGCGACGTGCTACGACGCGGCCGACCGCGGCTACCGGGTGACCGTCCTGCGCGACGGCTGCGCCGATGGCGACGCGGCGATGCACGACTTCTTCATGGACGCCGTGTTCCCCAGCCGGGGGTTCGAGGTCGTCACCTGCGCCGGCTGGCCAGAGGGACGGGAAGAGTGAGCGGCACGTTCCTGGAACGGCTGCGCAGGGAGCTCGACGAGCGCCGGACGGCGGCCGACCGTATCCCGACACTCGGGCGCACCTTCGGTTAAGCCGCTGTCATGGCCGGAAACGGCCAGCTCCGCGAGGGCGGCCGCGGCGTGCGTGGCGGGTCGGTGACGGTCCGCCGTTTCGCCGCGCTCCTGATGCCCGTCGCCCCAGCGCCTATGAGACGGAGATCACCGCCAAACGCGCTTGACCCCATGCGGCCACGCCGGGGGCGTTTTCCGGCCGGACCGGCGGGCACGGCCGCGCCGCCCCGGCCCGCGCGGCCTACCGTCGAAGGGTACGCCGCCCCACGATTGGTGAAGCGCCCATGACGCCGTCCCGCCCGCCGTCCCGCACGCGCCGCCGCGCCGCTCCCGTCCGGTCCGGGTTCCAGGCCGGGACGGCGCGGCCATGAGCCTGCGCGCCGTGGGCACCGACGCCCCGGCGACCTCGGCGGCCGGGCCGTCCGGGCTCGCCCGGACGACCGCCGTCCCGGTGTCCGGCGGCGCCGCGCTCGCCCTGCACCGGCCCGCCTCGTCCCGCGTGC
>NZ_JBEYYT010000079.1:0-29337 GCF_040645715.1 Spirillospora sp. NPDC046719
GCCGCCACAGCTCGGCCGGCCCGGCGTCCTCGCCCATGACCGCCAGCGCCCGCGCCACCGCCGGTGTCGCGGGATCGCCCCGGTGCAGGCAGCCGAGGAACGCCAGCCCGTACCCCTCCGCGCGGGGAGCGCCGGCGGCCCTGACGTCCTCGGCCAGCGCGTCCAGCAGCAGCGGGTTGCCGCCGCTGATCGCGTGCAGGTCCGCCGCCGGGGCCGGCGGGGCGCCGGAAGGGCCGGACGCCGCGCGGGCGGTCCCGGCGGGCGACAGCGGTCCCACCCGCAGCCGGTGCAGCTCCGGCCTGCGGAACAGCTCCGCCAGGAACGTCAGGTGCCGCGGCCGCGGGACCGGCTCGTCGGCGAGCACGACCAGGACGGGCGCCGACGCCAGCCGCCGGACCAGGTGGAGCAGGAGGTGCAGGGACGGGACGTCCGCGTAGCGCAGGTCGTCCACGGTGATCAGGAGCGGCTCGCGCTCGGCGTGCCCGAGCAGGGCCAACACGAGCTCGTGGTGCGTGCGCACCGCGTGCGGCGACGCGGGGCCGGCGCCGTCCGGGCCGTCCGCCGTCGCCGCGAGCCGTTCCAGGAGGCGGCCGGACGGATCGTCCGGGTCCTCCGGCCGGGGCACGTCCCGCAGGAGCTGGCCGGCGACGCCGTAGGGGAGCTCTTGTTCGGCGGGGGAGCAGGAGGCGCGCAGACACCGGAATCCGGACCGTTCGGCGCGTTCGGCGAGCCCGCGCAGCAGCGCGGTCCGGCCGGTGCCGATCGGCCCCTCGAGGAGCGCGACCCGGCCGCGGCGCGCCGTGCAGTCCGCGAGCAGGCTGTCGAGTTGCTGGATCTGTTCGTCTCGTTCCACCAGTGCGACCACGGATCCGATGATCGAAGACGCCCGCCCACTGCCCGGCAATCGCGCGCCTATCGGATGACCGAATCCGGGGGTGGGACGCCGGCCGACCCGCTCCGGTTCACCCGTGACGCGCACGTTCTTCCACTGTCGGGGCCGCCGTAAACCCGAGAGGCCGGCGCGCGAACCCCTGAATATCGGCCCGCCGATGGAGCCGGCGCCGGCGCGGGCGAAGGATCGGCTGCGCCGCCCATGCCCGCAGAGGAGTCCCCCCATGCCCAGCCGCCGTCAGTTCATCGCCGGATCGGCCGCCGGTATCGGCGTGGCCGTCACCGTCCAGGCGAACCTGTCCGCGTTAGCCGCCGCCTCCCGGGTGTTCCGCGGGGCTCCCGCCGACCTCGCCAAGTTCGCCGACCCGCTGCCCATCCCGGCGGTACTGAAGCCCGACACCGCGCTGACCCTCCGGCAGCGCGCCGGCACCGTGAAGCTGCACTCGCAACTGCCCGACACGCCCGTCTGGGGCTACGAAGGCGCCTACCCAGGGCCGGTCATCGACGTGCGGCGCGGCCGGCGCGTCAAGGTGAGCTGGCAGAACCGCATCCAGGGCAAGTTCCCGGTGACCGCCGTCGAGGTCCCCTTCACCGGGCTCGACTCGATCCTCAGCCCCGGGCGCGGCGGCGCCGAGCCGCTTCCCGACGTCGCCGACCTCGCCCCGTGGGTGGTCACCCACCTGCACGGCGGCGAGATCAGCGGCGACAGCGACGGCTGGCCCAAGAACGGGATCTCCTACGGCCAGGCCCAGGCCGCCGAGTACCCCAACGCCCAGCGGGCCGCGACGCTCTGGTACCACGACCACGCGATGGACATCACCGCCTTCAACGTGTTCGCCGGCCTGTCGGGCCTCTACCTCGTGCGCGACTCCGAGGAGAGCGCCCTGGGGCTGCCGTCCGGCGCCTACGAGATCCCGCTGATCATCGCGGACCGCAACCTCGACACCGACGCCGACGACGCCTTCAACGGGCGGCTGCTGCACAAGGTCGGCTACTACGACACCAACGGCCGGCGGATCTCGCTGCCGTTCGCCGGCCCCTACAACCTCGTCAACGGGAAGATCTGGCCGTACCTCAACGTGGAGCCGCGCTGGTACCGGTTCCGCGTCCTGAACGGCGCGAACGGGCGCACCTACACGCTGGAGCTGAGCAAGGAGAACGCCGACGGCACCAGCACGCCGGTGACCGGCGCGCTCGTCCAGATCGGCACCGAGCAGGGGCTGCTCGGCGCCCCGACCAAGCTGGACCGGCTCACGCTGTCGCCGGCCGAACGCGCCGACATCCTGATCGACTTCTCCGCGTTCAAGGGGGCGCGGCTCCGGCTGTCCAACACCGACACCGTCACCTCGCCGCTCGGCCCGGAGGTCATGCAGTTCCGGGTCGGCGGCACGGCCGTGACCGACCCGTTCACCCTGCCGGCCAAGCTGTCGCCCACGTTCACCCGGCTGACCGCGGCGAAGGTCCCGGCCGGCTACACCGAGCGGTACGTCGCGACCGCCACCCATGACGGCACGAGCAGCGGCCACCCCGAGATGTGGGAGCTGGCCGAGACGCCCGCCGGCTACGTCCCGCAGAAGGGCGACCGCATCGTCACCATCGTCAAGGACGGCAAGAGCACCACCTACCGGAAGGCGGCGAGCACCTTCGACGAGGCGGTGACGTTCCACGTCTCCCTCGACGGCTGGGAGGTCTGGAACTTCATCGACCTCGCCGGGCCGAACCACCCGATGCACATCCACCTGGTGTCGTTCCAGGCCCTGGCCCGCGACACCTACACGGTCGCCGTGACGTCCGACACCGCCAACGACATCTACACCTACACCGCCACCTACAGCGCTCCGAAGGGCCTCGGGCCCGACGAGCAGGGGTGGAAGGACACGATCCGCATGGACGAGCACGAGCACGTGGCGGTCGCCGGGCGGTTCCACGGCGGGACGGGGAACTACGTGTACCACTGCCACATCCTCGAACACGAGGACCACGGCATGATGCGCCCGTTCGTCGTGGCGCCCAAGACGGTCCAGACCGCGATGGCGGCCAAGATGCGGGCGGCGGCCCGGCCCGCCTCGCCCCTCGGCCACCACCACGGCTGACCGCCCGGGCGGGCCGGCCCGGCGTCAGTCCGGCCGGCCCGCCAGGCTGTGCAGGCAGGCGACCAGGCTGCGGGCCTCGACGTTGACGTAGTGGCTGTGGCGCAGCAGCCCGACGAGCTGGTGGAGGGTCAGCCACCGGTAGTCGGGGCCCGGATCGGGCGCGTACCCGGCGTCCACCTCGATGACCGTGTAGCGGTTGCGGGCGTGGTAGAACCGGCCGCCCTCCTCCGACAGCACGCTCGAGAACCGGACCCGCCCGGGCGGTGCGGACAGCACGTCGTCCAGGAAGGGCGGCCGCGCCGCGTCCGGCAGCCAGGTGTAGTTGCCGGGCGTGCACCGGACGGTCGGGCCGAGTTCGAGGACGTCGAGATAGCCGGGCTGGACGCCGGCGTGGACCAGCGCGTGCAGCACGCCGTCCACCTGCTTCACCAGGAACGCGTTGACGCCGACCCCGATCGGCTCCACCAGCGGCTGGTGCCAGTGGGAGACCTCGCGGTGCCCGCTCCGCACACTGGCCCCGATCACCCGGAAGAACAGTCCGGACTCGTGCTCGATGGCCTCCTCGCCGCGGTGCCACAGCCGGGCCTCGCGCAGCGGCACGCGGTGCGCCAGCACCTCGTGCCGGCTGCGGGACTCGGTGATCCAGCTCAGGATGTCGCCGATGCCGTGCAGCCCCGCGAACTCCTCGCTGCAGGAGCGCAGCACCGACCGCCGGAACTCCTGGTCGCCGGACGGGGAGGACGACGACAGCCCGACGCCCGAGAACGGCAGGCACGACAGCACCGTGCGGGCGTCCATGTTGACGACCGTGTCGTCCGCCAGCAGCCGGTGGAGCTGGCCGAGCGTCAGCCACGCGAAGCCCTCCAGCGGCTCCACCTCGTCGTCGGTCTCGACGATGATGTTGCGGTTGCGCTTCTGGAAGAACCAGGCCCCCTGCTCCGACTGGAGCACGTCGGCGATCACGCGGTGCCGGCGGGTGTCGCGGAAGTAGTCGAGATAGGGGACCGGGGCTCCCTGGTGCACCCGCATGTAGTTGCTGCGCGTCGCCTGCACGGTGGGCGAGATCTCCACGCCCTCGGGGTTGCCGGGCTCGTTCTTGGCCTGCATGAGGAAGTGCAGGACGCCGTCGATCTCCTTGGCCAGGATGCCGAGGATGCCGATCTCCGGTTGCAGCAGGATGGGCTGCGTCCACGCGGGGACCGCCGCGCCGGGGACCTCGGCCGCCAGGCCCGTCACCGTGAAGAACCGGCCGCTGTCGTGGCGGATGTCGCCGGTGGCGGGGTCGGTGCCCCAGCGCTCCAGCCGGTCCAGCGGCACCCGGTCGACCCGCGAGACGTCGCCGCGGCGGCGCTCGGCGAACCAGGCGCGGACCTGCTCCCCGGTCATGGCCCCGGCGGCCGCCCCGGCCGACTCGGCGATCCGCACGGCCCTCCGGTGGTCGGCCGTCAACGCCGTGATGATCCCCGACATCGCTCCTCCTGGAAATGGTCGCGGCAAGGATTCCAATATGCCGATGCCGGTCCATTCGCGGGTGCCGCGGAATAATTGACAGGGGGTGTTCAGGGGGGTCGTCCGGGGCCGATAATGCCATGTCAGGGGTAACGTCGCCGCCTGCCGTGCCTAGCCTCGTCCTGAATTGATGAGGTGGTCAAAGGAAAGGTGTGCCGGTGAATTCTGGACCGTTGAGAATCGGCGTCATCGGTTGCGCGGACATCGCCTGGAGGCGGGCGCTCCCCGCGCTGGCGGCCCATCCGGGCGTCCGGCTGACCGCGATCGCGAGCCGGGACCCGGCCAAGGCGGCGCGCTTCACCGGGCGGTTCGGCGGCGAGCCGGTGCACGGCTACGAGGCGCTGCTGGACCGCGCGGACGTCGACGCGGTGTACGTGCCGCTGCCCGTGCACCTGCACGCCGAGTGGGTCGGGCGGGCGCTCCGGTCCGGCCGCCACGTGCTGGCGGAGAAGCCGCTGACGGCGTCCGCGGCGGAGACCGAGGCGCTCGTCGCGCTCGCCGCCTCGCGCGGGCTGGCGCTGCTGGAGAACTTCATGTTCCTGTGCCACTCCCAGCACGCCCGGTTCCGCGACCTGGTCGCGCAGGGCGCCATCGGGGAGCCGCGCACGCTCACCGCCGAGTTCGCGTTCCCGCCGTCGGCCGACGGCCGCAACCTCTACGACCCGGGCCTCGGCGGAGGCGCGCTGGCGGAGGTCGGCGTCTACCCGCTGCGCGCCGCCCTCCTCCACCTCGGGACCGCTCTGGAAGTGCGCGGGGCGCACCTGCGGGTCGACGAGGCGCGCGGCGTGGATGTGGCGGGCGCGGCGCTGCTGGCCGACCCGTCCGGCCGCACCGCCCACCTGACCTGGGGCGTCGAGCATGCCTACCGGTCGCGGTACGCGCTGTGGGGGAGCGCGGGCCGGGCCGAGCTGACCTGGGCCTTCACCCCGTCGGCGGCGCACCGCCCGGTCGTGCGGATCGAACGCCAGGACCACGTCGAGGAGCTGACGCTCCCCGCCGAGGACCACTTCGCCGGCGCGGTCGCGTCCTTCGTCGACCGGGTCCGCGACGGCGTGCCCTCCGTCCTGGAGGGCGAGGCGGTGGTGGAGCAGGCGCGGCTGGTGGACCGGGTGCGCCGGCACGCCGCCGACGCGGGCGGGCCGGTCAGACCAGCGGTTCCCACCAGCGCCGGTTCTCCCGGTACCAGCTGACGGTCGCGGCCAGCCCCTCGGGGAAGGGGGTCTGCGGCTCGTAGCCCAGCTCCGCGCGGATCCTGGTGTCGTCGACCGCGTACCGCCGGTCGTGCCCCTTGCGGTCGGGGACGCGCTCGACCCTGTCCCAGCCCGTCCCGGTCGCTTCGAGGAGGAGGCCGGTGAGCTCCCGGTTCGTCAGGGACGTCCCGCCGCCGATGTTGTAGACCTCGCCCGGCGCCCCCTTGGTGCGCACCAGCTCCAGGGCGCGCGCGTGGTCGTCCACGTGCAGCCAGTCCCGCACGTTCAGGCCGTCGCCGTACAGCGGGACGCGCCCCCCGTCCAGCAGCCGCGTCACGAACAGCGGGATGATCTTCTCCGGGTGGTGGTACGGGCCGTAGTTGTTGGAGCAGCGCGTCACCCGCACGTCCAGCCCGTGGGTGCGGTGGTAGGACAGCGCGAGCAGGTCGGCGGCGGCCTTGGACGCCGCGTAGGGCGAGTTGGGGCTGAGCGGAGCGGTCTCCGGCGTCGCCCCCGCGTCCACCGACCCGTACACCTCGTCGGTGGACACGTGCACGAACGTCCGCAGACCCGAGCGGAGCGCCGCGTCCAGCAGCGTGCCCGTCCCGAGCACGTTGGTGCGCACGAACGCCGAGGCCGCCGCGATCGACCGGTCCACATGGGACTCGGCCGCGAAGTGCACGACCTCGTCGTGCTCGGCGACCAGCCGGCCCGCGAGCCCGGCGTCGCAGATGTCGCCGTGCACGAACCGGAAGTCCGGACGGCCCTCGACGGCGGCCAGGTTGGCGAGGTTCCCCGCGTAGGTGAGCGCGTCCAGCACCGTGACCGACACGTCCCCCGGGCCGTCGGGGCCGAGGAGGCGACGGACGTAGTGCGAGCCGATGAAGCCGGCGCCACCGGTGACCAGGATCCTCGTCATGCGATCCGCACCCGGCTGTAGTCGCCGAGGACGAGGCGGTGGGCGGCGCGGGTGCGCGCGGCGGGGGTGACCTCGACGGCGCGGCCCACCAGGGACGCCTCGATGGGCCGCACGCCCTGGATGGTGGACCCGTCGAGCACGATGGAGTACTCGATCTCGCTGTCCTCCACGCGGACGCCGTCGCCGATGGAGGTGAACGGCCCGATATAGGAGTCCACGATCCGGGCGCCGGTGCCGATGATCGCCGGGCCCACGATCCGGGTCCCCTTCACGATCGCGCCGGAGGCGATGCGCACCCGTCCGATGATCTCGGTGTCGCCGTCGACCTCGCCCTCGACGCCGTGCTCCAGCCCCTCCAGGACGGTGCGGTTGGCCTCCAGCATGTCGTCGACGTTCCCGGTGTCCTTCCAGTAACCCGTGATGACCGTCGACCGCACGTCCAGGCCGGCGTCCAGCAGCCACTGGACGGCGTCGGTGATCTCCAGTTCGCCCCGCGCGGACGGCGTGATGGCGCGGACGGCGCGGTGGATCGCGGGGCCGAACAGGTACACGCCCACGAGCGCCAGGTCGCTCTTCGGGCGCTGCGGCTTCTCCTCGATGCCGACGATCCGCCCGTCCGGCCCGAGTTCGGCGACGCCGAAGCGGCCCGGGTCGGGCACCTCGGTGAGCAGCAGCCGGGCGTCGGCCGGGCTCGCGCGGAACCCGGCGACGATGTCGGTGATGCCGCCGACGATGAAGTTGTCGCCGAGGAAGAGCAGGAAGTCCTCGTCGCCGAGGAAGTCGCGCGCGATGAGGACCCCGTGCGCCAGGCCGAGCGGCGCCTCCTGCCGCAGGTACGTGACGCGCAGGCCGAAGCGCGAGCCGTCGCCGACCGCCCGCCGGATCTCGGCTTCCGTCTCGCCGACGACGATGCCGACCTCGGTGATCCCGGCTTCGGCGATGGCCTCCAGCCCGTAGAAGAGGACCGGCTTGTTCCCGACGGGCACGAGCTGTTTCGCGGACGTGTGCGTGATGGGGCGCAGCCGTGTTCCGGACCCGCCCGAGAGGACCAGGGCTTTCATGGTGCCCATCGTCGGGTGAGGCGCCGATGCTCCGGCCCCTGACGTCCACCCCGGAACCCCTAGAAGGGCCGGCGCATTCCCCATTTAAACGGTAGGAACAATTGACTGCTCGTCCGGGCCGGTGATTCGCTACCACTGCTCCCGTTCCATCTTCTCGAACCCTTTGGAGGCCCGTCCGATGACCGCGACGACCGGTGGTGCCGTGTACGCCGACCCTGTGGACCTGGACAAGCACGGTGTCTACGGGGCGACCGCGCTGAAGGTGGAGAACGGCGGCTGGAACCGGCCGCGCTACCCGTTCCAGGGGCGCATCACCGCCGACGGCTCCAGCGGATACAAGGCCGAGCCAGGGCGCTACCACCTGTACGTCTCGCACCGCTGCCCCTGGGCGCACCGCACCGCGATCGTCCGGATCCTGAAGGGGCTGCAGGACGTCGTGTCGCTCTCGTATGTCGACGACGAGCGCGACGGGCGCGGCTGGGCGTTCCGGGAGAAGCGCGGCGCCGATCCGGTCAACGGCTTCCGGTTCCTGCGCGAGGCCTACGAGGCGACCGAGCCCGGCTACGAGGGGCACGTGTCGGTCCCCGTCCTGTGGGACCGCGAGACGGGCCGGATCGTCAGCAACAACTTCTTCGACATCACCATCGACCTCGGCACCCAGTTCGAGGCGTACGGCGACCCCGACGTCCACCTGTACCCCGAGGAGTTGCGCGGCGACATCGACGAGCTGAACGAGTACATCTACGTCAACTTCAACGACGGCAACTACCGGGTCGCCGGCGCCGCCTCCGACGAGGCCTACGCCGACCTGCGCGGCCGCGTGATCTCCGCCCTGGAGCGGCTCGACGAGCGGCTGTCCACCCGGCGCTTCCTGTTCGGCGACTCGGTCACCGAGTCCGACGTGCGCTTCTGGGTGACGCTGGCGCGGTTCGACCTCACCTACAACCCGTTCGCCAAGATCAGTGAGCGGCGGCTGGTCGACTTCCCGAACCTGTGGCCCTACGCCCGCGACCTCTACACGCTCCCCGCCTTCCGCGACACCACCGACTTCAGCGCCTTCACCCACCTCGGCCCGCCGTTCCTGGACCCGGCCGTCACCCGCATCGACGTCGAACCCCACCGGGCCGACTGGGACGAGCCGCAGGACCGCCACCGCCTCGCCGCATGAGCGTCGCCGGACGGACCCGACACCCCCGACGGGCGAACGGAGGAGCCTCGAGTGCGGGTCATGTTCACCGTGTCCTCACAGGCGACCCACTACTCCGCGATGGTCCCCCTCGGCTGGGCGCTGCAGGCGGCCGGCCACGAGGTGCGGGTCCTGTGCACGCCTGACCAGACGGCGGCGGTCGGCCGGACGGGCCTGCTCCCGGTGCCCGTGCTCGACGGCATGAAGGTCATCACGAGGCTCCGGTTGCAGGCCCACAGGGAGGCCGTCGAAGGGAAGCGGCCCTACCCGTGGCCGCCCCCGCACCCTCTCACCGGGGAACCCCTGAGGGATCTCGCCGAGTTCGACGCCGCCGGCTTCCAGAACGACATCGCCCCCGTTCTGGCGGAGCGGGCCGCGCGCGGCTTCGACGCGGCCGTCGCGTTCGCCCGCGCATGGCGGCCCGACCTGGTCCTTCACGATCCGGCCAGCCTGGAGGGGCTGTTGGCGGCCCGCGTCACGGGCGTGCCGGCGGCGCTGTGCCTGTGGGGCCCGGTCGGCACCCGCGAACCCGACCACATGCGCATCATCCCGACCGACCACAGCGGGTCCTTCCCGCGCCACGGCCTGGCCGAGTTCGACCCGGAGATGATCGAGCGCGTCCTCGACCCCTGCCCGCCGTCGCTGGCGCCCCCGACCACGGCCGAGCGCGTGCGCTTCGGCTACGTCCCCTTCAACGGGACCGCGCCGGTCCCGAGCTGGGCGATCGAACCGCCCGCGCCCGGCCGCCCGCGCGTCTGCGTGACGTGGTCGACGGCGCTGACCGCGACCGCGGGACCCGGCTCCTACCTGCTCCCGGCCATCCTCCGGGCGGTGGACGGCCTGGGCTGCGAGGTGATCGTCCTGGCCACCGCCGCTGACGCGGCCGCTCTCGGCCCCGTGCCGGACGGCGTCCGCGTCGCCGAGAACGTGCCTTTGCGGGCCGTCCTGCCGGGTGCCTCCGCCGTGATCCATCACGGCGGAAGCGGGAGCGCCATGACCGCGCTGTGGGCGGGCGTCCCGCAGCTGACCACCACGTTCGCCTCCGAGCAGGCGGCCACCGGCGGCCGGGTCGCCGCTGCCGGCGCGGGCCGCCACCTGCCCGGTCACGAGGCCGGCCCCGACGCGCTGCGGGCAGCCCTCCACGACCTCCTCACCGACACCGCGTACCGCGACGCCGCCGCCGGACTGCGCAAGGAGATGCTGGCCCAGCCGACCCCGGCCCAGCTCGTCGGCGCACTGGAGAACATCGCGGCACGGGGAGCCGGCACCGGTGGCGGGGCCGGCGGCGACCGAGCGGACGAGGCGGGCGACCGAGCGGCCGAGGCCGCGCCTGGTGCGCGTCAGGCGCGCACGGGCGGGGCGCCGCCGCCGGGGACCGTGCTGAGCAGGCGGTCCCATTCGGGATAGGCCGCCAGCTTCCTCCGGTGCATCGCGAAGATCTTGTCGTTGAGGTCGGGATCGGCGTCGTCCGACAGCCGGACCTGGGTGAGCCGCGACAGGTACGGCAGGATCTCGAAGTCGCCTTCGAGATGCACCGGGTCGTACATGTAGCGGTCGAGCGCGTCGAGGTCTTCCAGCGCGACGCAGTATCCGTGCGTATAGCCCTCCGCGGGGTCGCCCAGGTCCGCTCCGACGAACGAGAACGAGGTCGACTCCACCTGGGAGGTGCGCCTCATCGCGGCCAGCACGGACTCCTTCCGCTCGGGCGTGGTCCCCGCCTGGAAACTGAAACGCAGCATGAGCACGATCACTTGGGCTGTCCCTTCGCTGATGTGATCACGACGGTAGGGCGATCGCGCGAGACGACCAATGCGCCATGGTCTCGTTCTCATACGTCATCGTCTTTCCGGCTAGCCTCACCGTGTGGACGTGCTGAGCGACGTGATCGCCGTCATGCGCACCGGGGACCCCCGTTCCGCCCGCGTGGAACGGCATGCGCCCTGGGGGCAGCGGTTCCGGATCCCGCCCGGAACCGCCGGCTTCGAAGTCGTGCTCGCCGGGTCCTACTGGTTGATCCCGCCGGACGGCGACCCGGTGGCGCTCGGCGCCGGGGACGTGCTGTTCCTTCCGCGCGGAGGCGAGTACGGCCTGACCGACGCCCCCACCGCGCGATTCGTCGATCTCCCGTCCCCGCCGCCGGACCATCGGGCGCCCACCGGCCACGACGCTTCCGTCCGGCCGAGCGCGGTGGTGCTGTGCGGCGCCTACCAGCTCGACGCCGACCGCGGGCACCCCCTGTTGGAGGAACTGCCGGGCATCGTCCACATCCCCGCCGGCGTCGGCCGTCACTCCCGGCTGCGCGCCGCGGTCGACCTGCTCGGCGCCGAACTGCAGGAGCCCCGCCAGGGCACCGCCGCGGTGGTGCCCTCGCTTCTGGACACACTGCTCGTCTACGTCCTGCGCACCTGGCTCGACGAGCAGCCGGCATGCGGCGGGACGGCCGGATGGGCCGCGGCCCTCGCCGACCCCTCGGTGAGCGCGGCGCTCGACGCGATCCATGACGATCCCGCCCAGCCCTGGACCGTCGCGGAACTGGCCGCCCGCGCGGGGCTGTCACGGGCGGCGTTCGCCCGGCGTTTCACCTCGCTCGTCGGCCGGCCACCGCTGGCGTACGTGACCTGGTGGCGCCTGACCGTGGCGGCCCGGATGCTCCGCGATTCCGACTCGCCGCTCAGCGCGGTGGCCGAACGCGTCGGCTACGGCTCCGAATACGCCTTCGCGAACGCCTTCAAACGCGCGTTCACCGTCCCGCCGGGCCAGTACCGCCGCAAGCCCGCGCTTCACGCTTCGCCGTCACCCCGCTGACCGTCCCAGAGCCGCGCTGTCGCGGCCGAAGGACTTCAGTCGGTTCTCTGCAGGCTCGTCGCGGGGCGGGGGAGCAGCCGGTGCGCGCGAATGGCGAGTTCCATCTCGAACCGCCATGCCGGGTCGTGGAGCCGGTCTCCGAACAGCTCGTCGAGGCGGCGCATGCGGTAGCGGACGGTCTGCGGATGCAGGTTGAGCCGGACGGCGGCCTGCGCCTGGGAACCCGTGCTCAGCCAGGCCAGCAGGGTCTCGAGAAGCCGTCGCCGTGGTTCGGGTTCGAGCCGCTCCAACGCGGCCATGCGGCGTTCCACCAGCCGGCGTGTCAGGTGCTCGTCGTTGAGCAGGAGCAGGGTGGAGAGGTGGTCGTCGCAGCAGACGTGGTCGGCGCCGCGGAAGGCCCCTTGGCGGAGAAGCGACAGAGCGTGTTCCGCGGTCCGCAACGACTGCGTCGCCTCGGCCACGCCGACCCGGGTGCCGACGGCGAAACGCATCCCTTGGAGCCCGCGGCGCAGCCGGTCGATCCGGCCGGGGCGGTCCGGATCGGGGAGGATCAGGCGGGGTTCGGGGTGGCGGAGGTCGCTGAGCACGTCGGGTTCGAGGGCCGGGGACAGCCGCTCGCCGGTGTCCCACGTCCGGTCGAGGACGACGCAGGCGATCGATCGCGGGACGGTCCATCGTGCCGCGTTCGCCGCCCGCGACAGAACGTTCGGGGAGAGGGCTCCGGGCTCGGCCAGGATGACCCGCAGCAGGCGCTCCCGGTTCCTGCGCAGCGCCTCGGCGCCGTCTTCGGACAGTTCCGCGTGGGAGGCGAGCGCATGGCCGCAGAGGTCTTCGGCGGAGGCGAGGACCGCCTCGGTCGCACGGTAGAGCTGGTCGGCGGTCGCGCCGGACCGCCGGAGGGCCTCGGCCAGCCGGCGCCAGGCGAACCGTGCGCCGGCCTGGTAGGCGCTTTGCAGCAGGACCGCCCCGACGCCGTGGAGGTAGGCGCTTCGTCCCAGGGCGCGGTGCATCCTCGCCCGCTCTTCGGGGGATCGCGACGGGTCCGCGATGTTCCTGACGAACGCCCGCAGCCTCCGGTCGATGGAGGACGGGGCGTCGTGCTCGGAGGAGCGCGGCGAAGCCCGGGCGATCTCCGGGATGGACCGCCAGACGTCCTCCAGCACCCTCTCCGGCAGATCCGGCAGCCGGGACTGGAAGTACAGCGCGAGCGACTGCTCTTCGAGGCCGTCGCCGACCTGGTCGGAAGGTGGAGATGTCGACGCGGGCGGTAAGGATTCGTTCATCTGCCGTGCTCCTCGCCGGCCGCGAGGGACGGCCCGATCGCCCCGATGACGGCGGACACCGTTCGCACCAGCCGATCGGCGAACCCTTCGACGTCGAGGGGGTCGTCGCCTTCCACGACCCAGGTGTTGATCAGGGTCGCCCAGCCGCCGGTGAGGAAGGCCGCGAGATCCTCGATCTCCTGCGGCGCGAGTCCCTGGCCCCACAGGAGCCGGACGGCGTCCCGGTTGTGCGGCAGGAAGAACCGGGTCAGCGCCTGGTTGACCCCGAAGGCGCAGGAGCTGGTCAGGATCGCCCGGTAGAACGGCCGGTGGTCCGCGAAATGCCCGACCACGGCGACCGCCGCGGCGCGCAGGTCGGGGCTGCCCGGCAGATCGGACAGTCCCGGCAGCAGCTCCCGGCGCAGCAGGTCGAGCGCGGCCTCCAGCAGCAGCACGTCGCGGCTGCCGAACTGCTGGTACACCACCTGCCGGCTCACGTCCGCGGCCTCGGCGATCTCCGAGAGCGGGACGGCCGCCGTCCCGCGGGCGGACACCAGCCCGATCGCGGCGCCGATGAGGGAGGACCTCGACCGGCGCACCCGGCGGTCCAGGGCGGGGGCGATCGACGCCGGCTCGGCTTCCACGCCGACGATAATGGACAACTGTCAATAAAAAGGCAAGTGTCCACTCAAGATGCCAGGTCAGCGCGGTCGACTGTCACGAACGCGACAACCCGGGCGCCTCCCGCACTCGGATTCGCGCGTGGCCGCCCGTCCGCGGCGCCGCCTATGGTCGGCGGACCCGTGGATCAGGAGTGTGATCATGAGACCGTTCCGCCGGCGCCCTGGAACGACCACCCTTTCCGCCAGCGCGCTCTCCGTGCTGCTCGCGGCGGTGGTCGTCAGCCCCGCGTCCGCATCGGCGACGTCCCCCGGCCAGGGCCCGGTGGTCCGTGTCGTGGGCGGCGCGGTGCGCGGCAAGGCCGATGCCGCCGGCCGGACCTTCCTCGGCATCCCGTACGCGGCGCCCCCCACGGGCGCGCGGCGGTTCAGGCCACCGGCCCCGCCCCGGGCGTGGTCGGGCGTCCGAGACGCCACCGAACAGGGGCCGCTGTGCCCGCAGTCGGTCCCGCTGGGAAGCACCAGTGAGGACTGCCTCTACCTCAACGTCTACGCGCCGCCCGGCGCCGTCCACCGCGATCTGCCGGTGATGGTGTGGATCCATGGCGGCGCCTACATCCTCGGATCGGGCGCGGGCTACGACCCCGCACCGCTCGTGGCCACGGGCCAGGTCATCGTCGTGTCGATGAACTACCGGCTCGGGCCTCTCGGGTTCATGGCGCTGCCCGGGCTCGCGGACGAGTCCGGGACGACCGGGAACTACGGGCTCCTCGACCAGCAGGCGGCCCTGCGCTGGGTGCGCGCCAACATCGGCGCCTTCGGCGGCGACGCCCGCAACGTCACGGTCTTCGGCGAATCCGCGGGCGGCCACAGCGTCTGCATGCAGCTGATCTCACCGAGCGCGCGGGGGCTGTTCGACAAGGCGATCTCCGAAAGCGGGGGATGCATCGGCACGCCACTGGGACCGCGGCCCCTGAAGAAGGCTTACCGCACCGGCCGGCGGTTCGCGGACTCCCTGGGCTGCACCGACCCGCGCACGGTCGTCACGTGCCTGCGCGGCCGGCCCGCGAACAAGCTCGTCGGCGACTTCGGTGGCCTGTTCAGGCTGGACGACCCCGACTGGGAGCCCGTGATCGACGGCAGCGCGGTCGCCGAGGACACCGCGTCGGCGATCGAGGCCGGCCGGTATCACCGGGTGCCGCTCATCGTCGGAAGCAACCAGGACGAAGGCCGGCTGTTCACGGCCCTCGGATACCACCTGCAGCGGTTCCGGCGCGCGAAGGCCGACGACCTGGACAGGGCGATCGACCTCAGGACGCCCGCGGCCGCCCGCGCGATGCGCGCCGCCTACCCGCCGGCCTCGGCCGACGACGCCGACCTCGCCCTGTCCGCCTACACCACCGACGGCCTCTTCGCCTGCCCGGCCCATTTCACCGCCCAGGCCGCGGCGGCGTCCCGCTCCCCGCGGGTCTACCAGTACGAATTCGCCGACCCCAAGCCGCCGCTGTCGGACCTCGACCCGCTGATGCCCCTGGGCGACTACCACTCGTCCGAACTGTTCTACCTCTTCAAGACCGTGCAGAGCCTCCCGCCAATGCCCGGCCTGAACACCGGTCAGCAACGGCTGTCGCAGCAGATGCTGAGCTACTGGACGACCTTCGCCAAGACCGGCGCTCCCAACGGCCCCAGCACTCCAGCCTGGCCGGCCCTCGCTCCCGGACGGTCACCCATACAGCGACTGACCTCCCAGGGAACCGGGCCGTTCACCACGTTCACCCGCGACCATCACTGCGACATCTGGGCCGGGGCCACCGGCTGAGAGCGCTGCGGCCTCATCGGAGGGGCACGACGATGCCTCCAGCGTGATAGCCGTTCTCGGCCTCGTCCAGCATGAGCGAGGCGAGCGAAGCGCGAGAGATCCTGGGCGGCAGCAAAGGGCGTCGCAGATCGGCGAGCGGCACGATGTGGCGGGTGGGGCTGATGGGCCCGCCGGGACCGACATCATCGAGCGGCAGGCGGCGGCCACCCCGCTCGGACGGCTGGCCGCACCGGAGGAGGGTGGCGGCCGCGGCGGACGGCCGTCGCCGGGGCGGTCCGTGTGCGCCACGGACCGCCCGCCGGTCAGCCGGCGGACATGCCGCAGTCGACGGCGATCGACTGGCCCGTGATGTGCCGGGACGCGTCCGAGCACAGGAAGGCGAACGTCTCGGCGACGTCCTCGGGGTCGATCAGGACGCCCGACGGGTGCAGCGCCGCCGCCTGCTCCTCGGTGAACATGCCGCCCTGGATCGCCTGGGCGAGCAGCGCGGTGCGGACGACCCCGGGGCAGACCGCGTTGATCCGGATGCCCTGCTTCACGTACTCGATGGCGGCGGTGCGCGTCATCGACACGACGCCGCCCTTGGTCGCCGAGTAGTCCGAGATGCCGAGCGGCAGGCCCACCAGCCCGGCCACGGACGCCATGTTGACGATCGTGCCGCCGCCCTGCGCGAGCATCTGCCGGATCTCGTACTTCATGGACAGCCAGACGCCCTTGAGGTTCACCGCGACGAGCTTGTCCCACGCCTCCTCGGTGATCTCGTGCAGCGCCGAGCCCTGCTCCTCGATGCCCGCGTTGTTGACCGCGCAGTCGAGACGGCCGAAGGAGCGCACGGCGGCGGCGACCGCCGCCTCGACGTCGGCCCCGGAGGTGATGTCGGCCCGGACGAAGACCGCCTCGCCGCCGTCCGCCTCGATCGCGGCGACGGTCTCCTTGCCGCCCTCCTCGTTGACGTCGGCGACCACCACGCGCGCGCCGCGCGCGGCGAACAGGCGCGCCGTCGCGGCACCGATGCCCTGCGCGGCACCGGTGATCAGCGCGGACTTGCCTTCGAGCACTTCACTCATGTCGCTCTCCTTCTCCAGGGGAAGACCGGGCGGCGGCTCGCCGCCCGTCGGTACACGGGGGCGGGACGCTCCCGCCGGGCGCGGTCGCTCAGGAGCGGGCCGCGGTCTGGGCCAGGACGTGCTCGACCACGGTGATCAGCACGCGCTTCGCCGACTCCCGGTCGCGCACGTCGCACATCAGCAGCGGCACGCGGTCCTCGAGGTCCAGCGCGATGCGGACGTCCTCGGGGTCCTTGCGCTCGGCGCCGTCGAAGCAGTTCACCGCGACGACGAAGGGGGTGCGGCGGTCCTCGAAGTAGTCGACCGCGGCGAAGCTGTCGGCGAGGCGGCGCACGTCGGCGAGCACGACCGCGCCGAGCGCGCCGAGCGCCAGCTCGTCCCACATGAACCAGAACCGGTGCTGGCCGGGCGTCCCGAACAGGTAGAGCACCAGGTCGTCGGGCAGCGTGATGCGGCCGAAGTCCATCGCCACGGTGGTGCTGATCTTGCCGTCGACGCCGCTGGTGTCGTCGACGCCGACGCTCCGGTCGGTGAGGATCTCCTCGGTGCGCAGCGGCCGGATCTCGCTGATCGAGCCGACCATCGTGGTCTTGCCGACCCCGAACCCGCCCGCGACGAGGATCTTCGCGGCGATCGGCCGCCGGCCGCCGGCCGGGGCCGGGTCACGGACGGCGGCGTCAGAGTGCACGTAGTCCATTGAGCAGTTTCCTTAGTACGAGCTCGTCAGGGATGTCGCCGGTGCTGGTCGGCCGCAGCGCCCTGAGCAGGTTCTCGTCGCGCAGGTCGTCGACCAGGACGCGGACGACCCCGACGGGCAGGTCGATCTCGGAGGTCAGGTCGGCGAACGTGATCGGGCGGCGGCACAGGGCCAGCAGGGTGCGGTGCTCGGGGTCCAGCCGCATCCGCCGCGACACCGGGACGCCCGTCGCCTCCAGCACGGAGATCAGGTCGAGGCCGTCCTCGCGGAACCGGGTCCTGCCCCGGGTGACGGTGTAGGGCCGCACGACCGGCCCCGCCTCGTCGTCAAGCCAGCGGTCGCTGCTCACCGGGGTCTCATCTCGTACTCGGACCCGACAGCCGGGCGATCGCCGGGGGCCGCTCGGCGATCCGCTCGGCGAGTTCGGTCATCTCGTAGGCGATCGTGCCGGCGTCCGCGTGCGGCGGGCCGACCAGGGCGAGGCACGCGTGCTCCCCGGCCGGCACCATGAACACCAGATAGGTGTCCATCTCGATGAAGGTCTGCAGCAGCCGCCCGCCGCCGAACCTGCGGCACGCCCCGCGCGCGAGGCCCTGGACGCCCGCGACCAGCGCGGACAGGTGCTCGGAGTTCTCCCGGCCGAACCGGGTGGAGGACGCCACCAGCAGCCCGTCGTTGGACAGGACGACCGCGCCGCGCACCGGGCCGGCGCGCAGCACCATGTCGTCGAGCAGCCGCTGCACTTCCCGGTCCGTCATCGGCGCCGGCGTCATCGGTTCTCCTCACCCTCGCCGGGCCGGACGGGCCCGGACGTCTCGACCCGTCCGCGCCGCCAACCGCTCTGCATGGACGTCATGACCGAGCGGGCGCGCTCCGGCGAGCGCCCGGTGCCGCGTCCCGGCGGCCGCTGCTGCTCGCCGCTGTCGCGGGGGGACGGGGGCGTGTCGCGCAACTGCGGCGCGAGATTGGCGCGGCGGACGCGGCGCGGCATGCCCGCGTGGGTGCCGCCGATCTGGGAGGCCGGCGCGTCCGGTACCGGTCCGGGAGGCGGCGGGGTGGCGGGCGGGGTGGCGGGCGGGGGAGCGGACGGGGCGTCTCCGGGGCCCGGCTCCTCTCCGCCGAACCGGTGCCGTCCGCCGGAGTCCTGCGCGTGGCCCGGCGGGACGTGCCCGGCGACCGGCAGGGGCCCGGTCCCGGTGACCGGAATGGGGCCGGTACCGGTGACGGGCACGGGGCCGGTACCCGTGACGGGCATGGGGCCGGTTCCGGTGAACCCGCCGGTCCCTGGGGCGGCGGCCTGCGCCGGGTAGGCGCCCGGGTCCTGCGGCCCGGGGTGGGCGGCCGCCATGGCCGGGGCGTTCGCGTGGGCGGGGTCCGCGCCGGGTTCGTCCGCGGCGCGGGCGTCCTCGGGGGCGTCCCGGCCGATCCGGTCCGCGGGGACCACGAGCGAGTGCGGCAGCAGCACGATCGTCTTGATGCCGCCGTAGGCGTTCGGCTCCAGCACCACCCTGATCCCGTGCCGGTACGCCAGGCTGGTCACCACGAACAGCCCGAGCTGGTCGCCGTCGGCCAGGTCGAACTCCGGCTCGCGGGACAGCCGCCGGTTGATGGCCGCGAGCTTCTCGGGCGCCATGCCGAGGCCGCGGTCCTGGATCTCCACCACGAAGCCCTGCCCGACCAGCCCGGCGTCCACCTCGACCGGCGTGTTCGGCGGCGAGAAGGCGGCGGCGTTCTCGATCAGCTCGGCCATCAGGTGGATGACGTCGGCGACCGCGGCGCCGACGATCCCCTCCCGCGCCGAGGTCACCACGTCCACGCGGGAGTAGTCCTCGATCTCGCCGACGGCGCCGCGCAGCACGTCCACGATGCCGACGGGGTGGCGCCAGCCGCGGCCGGGCGCGGCGCCGGACAGGATGACCAGGCCCTCGGCCTGCCGCCGCATGCGGGTGGTCAGGTGGTCGATGGCGAACAGGTCGGCGAGCGCCTCCGGGTCGGTCGCCTTGCGCTCCAGCGTGTCGAGCATGGCCAGCTGGCGGTGCAGCAGCGACTGGTTGCGCCGGGCCATGTTCTGGAACACCTGGTTGACCGCCTTGCGCAGGTCGGCCTGGCCGACGGCGGCCGCGACCGCGGTGCGCTGGACGGTGGAGAACGCGTCGGCGACGTTGGCCACCTCGGCCGTCCTGCCGACCTCGAGCGGCGGCGCCTCGACCGCCACGTCCACCTCGTCCCCGCGGCTGAGCCTGCCGACCAGGCCCGGCAGCCGCTCCTCCGCCAGCGTCCGCGCGGCGCTCTGCAGGCCGAGCAGGTCGCGGCCGATGCGGCGGGCGAACCGGATCACGAGGAACAGCGTCAGCAGGACCGCGACCAGTCCGAGGCCCCCGACGAGGCCGAGCCGCCACAGCGTCCGGTCCGAGGTCTTCTTGGCGTCGCCGGCCAGCACGGTCCGGGACTTCAGCAGCGCGCCGTCCAGCGCGCCGATGAACCCCTTCGACTCCTGCTCCCAGGTGACGGGCGGGATCGTCAGCCGGCCCTTGGGGCCGGCCGCGAGGATGCGGTCCTCCACCGAGGTGAAGGCGGTGGCCGGCGGGGAGGCCAGCGCCTGCCGGAAGGGGGCGCCGTTGGCGGGCGTGAAGTCCGACAGGCTCGTCGTCTCCAGGTAGCGCCGCTCGTACACCAGCTGGTTGATCGCGGCGTACTCGGCGGGGGTCATCTTGCCGCCGCCGACGAGCACGCCGCCGACGAGCGTCGCCTCCCGGCCGCTCAGCTCGATGGCCCGCGACATGCCGGTCAGGTGGTACGCCTGCTGGTAGCCGTTGTCGGCGACCAGCAGGTAGATGAACCGGAAGTGGGAGTCGATGATGTCGTTGTAGGCGTTGAACGCGTCGAGCTTGGTCAGCGCGCCGGAGTCGACCTCGCCGCGGACCTTCGCGATCGTGTTGAGCTTGCCGATCAGCACCGACAGCCGCTGCTTCATCGGCCCGGTCAGGGTGCCGCGGAACCTGCCGGAGTCCGCGGCCTTGTTCATCTGGACGATCGTCCCGTCGACCTTCTTGCGGACGGCGTCCAGCGACGCGCGCGGCAGCCGGCCGCGGCCGGCCAGCCACACCACCGACTCCTGGCGCTCCTGGGCGACGGTCACGAGCATCGGCTGCACGGCGTTGCCGTAGACCTCGTTGGCGGTGTCGATGTTGCGCTGGTGGAGCGCTTCGGACGCGGTGCTCTGCGCCGCGAAGACCCACAGCGTGACCAGCGAGACGACCGGGACGACGAGCATGCCGTACAGCGACAACCGGAACGAGCGCCGGCGCGCGGCCCTCACTGGCCGCAACGGAGGTGAGCGGGGCGGACGCGGCTGTTCAGCTCATTCATGTTCGTTTCTCTCAAGCGTCGGTGACGGTCCGGTCGGGGACGAGGTCCGTGACACCATAGCCATCACTTTGATCTTGCGCGGCGTTTTCGGGTCATATTTCACACTCTGGTGGTTTTGGCTGAGGGCGGGTGCGCCGGGTGGCAACATGTCACCGCGTCAACCGCCCAGGAGGAGAAGCCACATGACACCGCGCGACGCGTCGACCGACCGGCTGGACTGGCTGATCGACGGGTTCGTCAAACGCGTACCCCAGGTGACCAGGGCCGTCGTGCAGTCCGCGGACGGCCTGCTGATGGGGGCGTCCTCCGGCATCACCCCCGACGACGCCGAACACCTGTCCGCCCTGGCAGCCGGGCTGCAGAGCCTCGCGCGAGGCGCGCGGCTCCAGTTCGGCGCGAACGAGGTCCATCAGACGATCATCGAGATGAGCGACGCCTTCCTCTTCGTCACCGCGGCCGGCGAGGGCGCGTCGCTGACCGTGCTGAGCAGCGCCGACGTCGACCCCGCCCAGATCAGCTACGAGATGACCCTCCTGGTCAACCAGGTCGGCGAGCACCTCTCCTCCAGGCCCCGCCTGAACTGAGTGGGTCATCTCATGCCCGCGTGATTCCCGGTGGGCCGCCGAGCGCGGCGACAGGGCTTCCGGTAATGCCGTCGAATGGCCTTGGCCGAATTTCATGAGCAGCCGGGTCGCCTTGCGTGGTCTTGCCGCACACTTATCGGCGGTTTTTGTCAAGGAAATGCTTGTGCGCGTGTTATCCGAGCCGAGAAAGCGAATCGGACCGGCATGCCGTGCGGGAGAGCGCCCCGCGTCGGATCGTCGGACCCGGATGGCAGGCTGGGCGCCTCCTGTGACGGACGCGATGGATAGGAGGGCTCGTTGGCCCGCTGGCATGAGGTCGCCGAATCGGCGCCGGAGTTCGCCGCCCAGGTCAGGGACGCTTTCGAGGCGCACAAGCACAAGACCCTGGCGACGCTGCGGAAGGACGGTGCGCCGCGGGTCAGCGGCATCGAGGCGTACTTCATCGGGGACGACCTGTGGTTCGGGTCGATGCCCGGCGCGCTGAAGGCCCGGGACCTGCAGCGCGACCCGCGGTTCGCGCTGCACGGCCCGCCGGTCATCCTGAGCGCCGAAGACCCCGCGACGGCGCCGGGCGACGCCAAGGTGACCGGCCGCGCGGTGGAGGTCGCCGACCGCGAGCGGATCGGCGCGATGCTGACCGCGCGGGGACTGGCCCCGGACTCCTTCAGCGAGTCCCACTTCTTCACGGCGGACATCGGTGAGGTCGTCCTCACCCGGATCGAGGGCCCCGCCATGGTCATGGATCTCTGGCGGCCCGACCAGGGCCTGCGGACCCTCCGCCGCGCCTGAGGCGGTCTTCCGGGAGATGGTGCACCACCACTGGTCGGCGTTCGCCGGGCCGGACCGGCGGCTCGTCGAGTGCGACGCCGGCGCGAGCGCCGAGGAGGTGCTCCGGGCCTTCGCCCGGTCGTTCCAACGCTTCGCGACCGAGTCCGAGCAGATCCGTTTCGCCCGGCTCGTGGTGGCCGAGTCCGGGCGTCTGCCGTGGATCGCGGACGAGTTCTACCGGGTGGGCAAGGGGCCCGTCGTGGCCGCGTTCGCCGGCAACCTGCTGCTGGAGGGCGCGCCGGGCCAGACCCCCGGTTCGTCCGTCCTCACGCTCCGCTCCGGCAGCGACCGCGCCGTCTTCGTCGGGGACATGCTGCACAGCCCCGTCCAGGTCCTCGAACCCGCCTGGAACAGCTGCTTCTGCGACGACCTCCGGCTCGCGGCCGAGACCTGCCGCGCCTATCTGTCCCGCGCCGCCGATCTGCGAGAGCTCGTCATCCCGGCCCACTGGCCAGGGCACGGAGCCGCCGAGGTCCGCAAGGACGGTGACGGCTTCGCCATCACCGCGTGGGCCGCCTTTCCGCGCGGCTGACGCGACGGGCCGCCCAGACGGTGCGCTCGGTGCGTACCGCCAGATCGTCGCGGCCCAGGATGCAGTGCGGGCTGCCGGTGTCGAGGAGGCCGTCGAGCGCGGTGAGGTCCTCGGGGGAGAGCGTGCCGGCGACGGCGTCGCGGATGCGCCGCAGGACACCGAGGGCGTAGCGGCCGATCACCTCGCTCCGCGCGCCTTCGATGTCCACGGTGATGGTGCGTTCGCCCTCGACCGTGAAGCCGGCGGCGGCGAGCATCGGGCCCCAGTCGGCTCCGCGGTGGGGCATGTGCTCGGCTTGGAGGCGGTCGGCGGCGGCGTGGGTGCGTTCTTCCAGGCCGGGTCTGCCTTCGGGGGCGTTCTCGGGCAGGAAGCGGGGGTGGCCGGCCAGCTCGACGACGGCGAACAGGCCGCCGGGCGCGAGGGCGTCGTGGACGGCGCGCAGCGCGTGGTCGGGGTTCGCCATGTGGTGCATCGAGGCCGACGCCCATACCAGGTCCGGTGAGCCGAGGTCGGGCCAGACGGCCTCGTCGAGGTCGGCCCGCACGGTGCGCACGTGCTCGTCGACGCCGCGGGCGCGCGCCTTGGTGCGCAGGCGCTGAAGGTGTTCGGCGGACGCGTCGACGGCGGTGACGTGCGCGTCGGGGAAGCGGTCGAGGAGGGCGAAGGTCCCCGCGCCCGTGCCGCAGCCCAGGTCCACGATGCGGCGTGGGCTGCTCCGCAGCGGCAGCCATGCGGTGATGGACGCGGTGTGTTCGGCGAGGACCTCGGCGTCCAGGTCGAGGATCTCCGCCTGCCCGTCGAGTCCGTGGTCGCGGTGATGACCGTGAGACGCGTCATGGTGGGTGGTGTGCGTGTGTGGTCGGTTCATTCTCTTCACACTAAGACGGCCATGCGTCTACGGCATAAAACCTTGCCGTATAGGCAAGACGTTGGCCGTTGTCACTGCCCGAGGCGCAAGAGGCCGCCGCTGCGCAGGCCGTGACGTGGCCCTGCGCCATCATTCGGGAGCGCGCTGAGCGCTGCCGCCGCCGGCGTCACGCTGATGGCCGCGGCGGGCGTCGCGGTCGAAGATGCCCAGGATCTCGCAAGGGCCTGAGTCCGCTCCGATGGCGTGCGGCGTCATCGTGGGGAACTCCGCCGCCTGGTTCGTCTCCAGGCGGATGCGGCTGTGTCCGAGCATGAGGACCGCCGTTCCGGACAGGACGACGAGCCATTCGTGCCCCGGGTGAGCGCGCATGCGCGCCGGGTTCTCGGGAGGTGGCTCGGTCATGCGCTGCCGCACCACGCTAATGCCGGGGCTGGCCTTGATGGTCCAGCGCATCTGGTTGTGGACGCTGTCGATCGTCGGGCTGGTGACCACGTCGTCGGTGGCGGTCTCCACCAGCTGATCCAGCGTGGTGTCCAGCGCGCGGGCGAGGGTGACCAGCTGGTCCAGCGCGAGGCGGCGCCGGCCGTTCTCGATGCGGCTCAGCGAGGACTGGCTGAGGTGCGCGCGGCCGGCCAGCTCCTCCAGGGACCAGCCCTGCGCCACCCTCAAGGCGCGGATGCGCTTGCGTACGAGGCTGTCCAGATCTCCATCTTCTTGCGTCATAGGCAACATCGTATGCCTGAAATGCAAGCCGGCCTTAGCGTCGTCCGCGGATGGTCCGCCACGCCCGAGGCCATGCCCGGGCGCCGAGACCTCCTCCTTCGCTCGGCGACCGGCACTGCTCCGGCGCCGACTCGGCACGCCCGTTTCGAGAGGAACCCATGAGCACGAACCAGACCGCGCAGGCCGCGCCGGCCGGCGGCGGAGGCGTTCCCGACGCGCGCCGGCTGCGCACGATCCTGATCGCCGTGTCCATCGCCCTGATGGCGGTCATCGCCTCGGTGACCGGGCTGAACGTCGCGCAGACCCACATGGCCGTGGAATTCGGCGCCTCCCAGAGCACGATCCTGTGGATCATCAACGTCTACACCCTCGCCCTGGCCGCCCTGTTGCTCCCGCTCGGCGCCTTGGGCGACCGGCTGGGCCGCAAGCCCATGCTCATCGCCGGCCTGGGCGTCTTCGGCATCGCCACCGTCGTCGCGGGCCTGGCCCCGACGGCGGAGGTGATGCTCGCCGCGCGCGTGGCCGGCGGCGTCGGCGCCGCGATGATCATGCCGATCACGCTCGCCGTCATCACCTCCACCTTCCCCGAAGAGCGGCGCGGCAAGGCGATCGGGGTGTGGACCGGCGTCGCCGGAGGCGGCGGCGTCCTGGGCATGTTCCTGGCCGCGCTCCTCGTCGACGTCGCCGACTGGCGCTGGCTGTTCGCCCTGCCGGCGGTCCTGGTCCTCGCGGCGCTGGCCATGACCCTGACATCGGTTCCCAACTCCCGCGAAACCTCCGCTCACCGTTTCGACACGGCCGGGGCGGCGGCCTCCGCGGTCGCCGTGGTCGGGCTCATCTTCGTCCTGCAGGAAGGCCCCGAACTCGGCTGGACCGCCCCGCGACGCTGATCGGGCTCGCCGTCGGCCTCATCGCCGCCATCGGGTTCGTGGCCTGGGAGCTGCACCGCCGCGACGCCTCGCTGCTGGACGTGCGGCTGTTCCGGAAGCGGGACCTGGCCGGCGGCTCGCTCACGCTGCTGGTGGTCTTCGGCGTCCAGGCGGGCATCGGCGTGGTCCTCTTCCCGTTCTTCCAGGCCGTGCTCGGCTGGTCGGGCCTGCTGTCCACGGCCGCGATGATGCCGATGGCCGTCATGATGATGACGGCCTCCGGCCTGGCCCCCGCGCTCGCCGCACGTATCGGCGCCCGCGCGACCATGGCGGTGGGTATCGGGGCGGCCGGCGCCGGCATGGCGCTCATGGCCCTGTTCGTCTCCGCCGGCGGCGGCTATCTGCCCCTCCTGCCCGGCATGCTCGCCATGGGCCTCGGCATGGGCCTGTCGATGACCCCGTCCACGGAGGCCATCACCGCCTCCCTGCCGCGCGAGAAGCAGGGCGTCGCCTCCGCCCTCAACGACGTCACCCGCGAATTCGGCACCGCGCTCGGCGTCGCCCTGCTCGGTGCCCTCGTGTCCGCCGGCTACCGCGACGCCATCGACGAGAGGCTGCACGGCGTCCCTCTGGGCGCCGCGGACACCGCCCGGCAAGGCGTCGCCAACGCCGTCGAGGCGGCGGGCAGCGCAGGTCCGCACGCACAGGACCTGATCCACGCGGCCCGGCAGTCCTTCGTCGACGGCTGGCAGCAGGCCATGTGGGCAGGTGCGGCCATCATGGGCGTCCTGTTCTTCTGCATCGCCCTTCGCGGTCCCGAGAGCACACCCGCCGCGGTCGCGGACGAGACGGAACCCGCCGAGGCCAGCGGCGCGCGATGACCGCACAGGAGCCGGGCGTCTTCGCCGATCGCTTCTTCCGCAGCGACGGGTGATCAAGGGCGGGGCACCGCACGCTGACGGGGTTCTGCTCGGGGGCCGAGGTAGCAGCACCGCAACCCGGTCCGCACGTGTGCGCGCAACTCGGCACCGAGGGCCGGGTCGGCGGCGGCGACCCGGTCGAGGGCACGCCGGATCGCCTTCCCCACGGCGATCCGGGCTCGTTCCTCGTCGTCGGCGAACCGGCGCGGTCGGCCGCCCAGACCCGTGGCCGACGCCAGCTCCGCGATGAGCCAGTCTCGCTCGCGCAGGAGTTCTGCGGCACGGTCCGGATCTCCGGCCAGGTCGGCACGGTCGGCCTGGTCCTGCAACTCGGCCAGCCGCTTCTTGTACTGCCGCTTCGCGGCCTCGTCCAGCAGCGGCTGGCCTGCCGGAACAGGGCTCGCCGCGCCCTGTCCGGCCGCGAGTTCGACCGCGGGTATCTCCTGGCCCGGGTTGGCCATCAGCACCGCCAGGTGCTCCAGGCCCACGCAGTGGTCGACGGTTGCGGTTCGTCCGCCCAGCTGGATGTGCCAGCGCCTGCCGTCGCGACGGCACACCACCGGCGCCGCTCGGCCGGGAGCGCCGGGTGCGCCGGCGGCGCCGTCCTGGAGGCGTACGGTGCCTCGTTCGGTGCCGGGCGGCAGCGGCATGTGCAGTTCCGCGGCCTCTTTCACCGCCGCGGCCAGCTCCGCGTCGGCTTCGGCCAGGTCTTGCGACCGGCCTGGGAGCGCGAGTGCCTGGGCGAGGCGGGCCCGCGACAGCGCGGTGGCGGGCCGGTGCCCGAGCGACAGGTTCTCCTGGAGGGCCGTGCGCAGGTGCCCGGCGGCGGCGCCCGCGTCGCCGGTGGTCAGCGCGGCCGTCCCCAGGCAGTGGTGGAGCGAGCCCAGGCAGGTGATCCCGTGCCCCGCGATCACCGGGAGGCGGGCGTACGGCACCATCAGGGCCGCCGCCTCGGCCGCGACCGCGGGGTCCCTGAGCAGCCAGGCCGTCTCGGTCACGCAGTACATCGTCAGCAGCCAGGTCGCCGCCTGCGGAAGCGCCGCCAAGCCGCGGCCGCGCAGCCGGGCGAGCATGCTCGTGGCCAGGGAGCGGTCGCCTCCCGAGGCCGCGGCGAGCGCCAGGGACGCGTACGTGGAGTAGTCCGTCTCGCTGAGAGTGGGCGAGTCCACCAGGTCCGACAGCATGGGCCGGAGTTCGGCGATGCGGCCCTGGAACCAGCGGATCGTGCCGAGCTGCCCGCCGTACCACGCCCGGGCGTTGACGCCCGCGGCCGTGGCGCCGCGCTCGGCCCGCTCGCCGGCCAGGGCGCCGGCCGCCGCGAGCCGGCCCGCGCGGATGCCGAGCATCACCTCGATCACCTCCACCACGGCCCGGACGGCCCGATGGTCATGGATCGCGAGGTGCTCCCGCAGTTCCGCCAGGCTGCGGGCGGCGTGCGGGTGGGCGTCGAGGAAGAGGTCGACGGTGTGCAGCAGCAGACCCACCAGCAGGTCGCCGGAACGGCCCGTCCCGGACGCCTCGCCGATCAGCTCCTGGGCCAGCTCCAGCCGCAGCGGCCCGTGCCCGGGGCCCATGGCGCAGTAGTGCGCCAGCGTGAGGGCCTCCACTCGCGCCACACCGTCCCCGGAGGCGCGCGCCTCGGCGACCCGCGCGAGCATCGGGCCGGGCTCTCCGCTGCGGTACGCCTGCTCGGCGGTCAGCCTGATGCGCAGGCGCAGCGCCAGCACGGACCGGGGGTCCAGGCGGCCCAGCGCCGCGCGTTGCCGGGTCCGGGTCGCCGCCGCGTCCGCCACCGTCCGCTGCTCCTGCGCCCAGAGCCCGCCCAGGCCGAGCGCCGCGCGGGCCAGCATCTCCGGGTCGCCGCCGCGTTCCGCCTGGCGGTAGGCCGCCGCGAAGCGGCCGCGGGCCGTCCACGGGTCACCGTCCACTAGCAGCGCGTGTTCGGCTGCCAGTAAGGCCGCCGTCCCGGTGTCCGTACCGCCGTCGTCCAGGTCGCCGTTGCTTGCGACGACCGGACGCGGCCCTGGCGATGTCCTCACAGCCCTACCCCCGGTGCGAGACCGCTGACGTCTAGGGCACGGCGACGATCCCGCCCGGGTTCAGTCCGCGGCCCGGTCGGATGTGACCGGAACCGGCACGGGCCGGGGCGCGGCGCGCAGCGCGCGGACGTCGGGAACGCTGTACGCGGCGGCCGCGGCCAGCAGGGCGACGGCCGCGCAGCCGCCGAGGACGACCGGCGTGCCCATCAGCCCGGCGGCGGGGCCCGCGCCGACCATCGCGACCGGCACCAGGACGGTGCCGATGAGGGCGATGAAGGACTGGACGCGGCTGATGTGCTCCTCGGGCAGCCACGCGCCCAGCGCCGACTGGTACACGACCAGTTCCAGCGTCCCCCCGGCGCCGCAGACCACGGCGGCGGCGGCGACCAGCGGGAACGGCAGCCCCGCGGCCATGGCGCCCAGCAGCGCCGCCTCGGGCAGCATGACCAGGCAGCAGACCAGGCCGGGGCGTTGCGGGCGGACCAGCACCGCGGTGATCGACCCCACGGCGAGCCCCGCGCCCAGCGCGCTGCCGAAGAGCCCCCAGGTCACCGCCCCGTCATAGCGGTCGGCCGCCCACACCGGCCCGAGCACGGTGATCGAGGCCGCCCACAGGCCCGAGGACGTCGCCGAGAGCAGCGCGATGGCCGCGACCCAGCGCAGGCCGACGAGCACCCGCCAGCCCTCGGCGATCTCGGCGCGGAAGCGGGCGGCGGGACGCGGCCGGACGGGCGGCACCGCCAGGCCGCCGAACAGCAGGCCCGACAGCAGGAACGAGGCCGCGTCCCACGCCAGCACCCAGCCGGGGCCGCTGAAGGCGATCACGACGCCGGCGATCGGCGGCCCGCCGATCGCGACCATGTTGTTCGAGATCTGCGCCAGGCCGTTGGCGTCGGGCAGCGCCTCCTTGTCCACCAGCTGCGGCAGCAGGCCCCGCGCGGCGGGACCGAAGAACGCCGCGATGGCGCCTTGGAGCAGTTGCAAGGCCGCGAGCGACGGCACCGATGCCGACCCGGTCAGCACCAGGACGGCCACGGTGCCCTGGACGGCGGCGCTGGCGTACTGGCAGCAGGCCAGCACCGTCCGGCGCGGGTACCGGTCCGCGACGACGCCGCCGACCGGGGACATCGCCATGAACACGATCGGGCCGCCCACCAGGACGAGGCCGATCCCGGTGGCGCCGCCGCCGATGCCCAGCACGGCGTAGGCGGCGGCGATCGGCGCGACCGTCGACCCGGTCACCGAGACCCAGCGGGCCGCGAAGTAGCGCCTCCATGCCGGGTTCCCGCGCGCCAGGGCGAAGGCCCCGGCCAGTCGGCGGGGGAGGTGCGGGGTGGTCCTCACCGGCTGCTCCCTGGATCGGCGTTCACGGTGGTCACCTCTCTGCGCGGCGGACGTGGGAGGGCCCCGGTCCCATCGTCGCGCGATGGGACCGGGGCCGGGGGGGGAAGGGCCGGTCAGGCCGACGGCAGCGCGGCGGGCGGGA
>NZ_JBEYYT010000080.1:0-29210 GCF_040645715.1 Spirillospora sp. NPDC046719
TTGAGGACGTAGCCGGCGGCGCCGGCCATGACGGCGTCGAACAGGGCGTCCTCGTCGTCGAAGGAGGTGAGCATGAGGCAGGCGAGTTCGGGCATCTGGGAGCGGATGTCGCGGCAGACGCTGACGCCGTCGCCGTCGGGGAGGCGGACGTCCAGGACGGCGACGTGGGGTCGGGCGGCGGGGATGCGGGCCAGGGCGTGTTCGGCGGTCGCGGCCTCGCCGACGATCTCGATGTCGTCCTCGGCGGACAGCAGGGCGGCGACCCCGCGGCGGACGACCTCGTGATCGTCCAGCAGGAACACCCGGATCGTCCTCGTGCCCCGCGCGTTCTGGTCGTCCGACCCCGTCATAGTGATCGTTCCCCCCGGACGGCTGGTGGTGTCACGGACGTACCCCCCATATGTCCGGCCTCACGGCGCGTCGAAGGCTCCCCGGTCGGCGCGGTGTCGGCCGCGTCGGCACGGCGCCGGCCGCGATGGACTTTCGGCCCTGTCACAGGTCAGGGCCCGGATGATGCGCTGGAAGGGAGGAGAGAAGGAGCGACAGATGCGGACCAGGAGCGAAGTGCCCGCGGGCGTCGGCGACGTCATCCGCGGTGCGGTCGAGGACGCGATCCGGGCACCGTCGGTGCACAACACCCAGCCGTGGGTGTTCGGCGTGCGCGGATCCCGGATCAGCCTACGCGCCGACCCGGACCGCCGCCTCGACGTGGCCGACCCGCAGGGCCGGGAGATGCTGATCAGCTGCGGCGCGGCCCTGTACAACCTGCGGCTGTCACTGCGGAAGCGCGGGTTCGAGCCGGTCGTGCGACCGCAGCCGGACGCGGACCGTCCGAATCTGCTGGCCGACGTCGAGGTGGAACGCGGTTACGCGGCGGTCTCTGAGGAGGTCGAGGGCGAGTACGCGCAGATCGAGCGGCGGCACAGCCACCGCGGCGGGTTCCGGCCGGAGCCGGTGCCGTCCGGTGTGGTCACGGCCCTCCTGCGCGCGGCCGAGCAGGAGGGGGCGCGGGTGGTCCAGGCCGTCGACGCCCACGTGCTGGGGGCGCTGGCCGCGCTGACCGACGCGGCCGAGCACGTCCAGCGCCGCACGCCCGCCTACTCGACCGAGATGGCCCGCTGGGCGCCGTCGCCCGCCACGGCGCGCAAGGACGGCGTCCAGGAGATCTCCTACCCCGTGCGGACGCCTCGGACGGAACCGCACTTCCCGCCGCGGGACTTCGCCCGCGGTCAGGGGTGGGGCGTCGAGCCCGCCGATGACGACGGCACCGCACTCGCGGGGATCGTCCTTCTGCTCGTGACGGACGAGGACACCCCGGCGGCGTGGCTGCGGGCCGGTCAGGCGCTCGAGCGGCTGCTGCTGTGCGCGGCCGAGCACGATCTGTCGGCCGCCTATCACACGCAGGCATTGCAGGTCCCCGAGCTGCGGGCTTTCATCCGCACGCACTTCTGCGGCGACGCCCATCCGCAGATGCTCCTGCGGCTGGGCGTGCCCGTGGGGGAGGAGCTGGCGACCGTGCGGCGCCCGGTCGAGGACGTGATGGTCGAGGAGCCGTGATCCCGCTCGCCGCCCGCGCATGAAGTGAACGGCTGGTCACGGGCGCATTACCCTGCGTGTACGTGCCGCTGTCGCGTCACGGCCGGCCGTCCCCTCACCTGGGTTCGCGGTCGCCGATCGGTGATACTGGAAGACGTGACCGCAGAGCCGGGGCCGGGCGGGGACAAGGCACGGCTGATCCTCCCCCAGCTGCAGCTGGACGACCTCCTGGCCGAACTCCAGACGCGGCTGGACGCCGCGCGGTCGACCCGTGACCGGGTGCACGCGCTGCTGGAGGCCGTGGTCTCGATCGGCGGCGAGCTGGACCTGGAGACGGTGCTCCGGCGGATCATCGAGGCCGCGACGACGCTGGTCGACGCGCGCTACGGCGCGCTGGGAGTCATCGGCGAGGAGGGGGAGCGGCTCGTCCAGTTCATCACCGTCGGGGTCACCGAGGACGAGATCGCGGCGATCGGCCACTGGCCGCACGGCCACGGCATCCTGGGCCTGCTGATCAAGGACCCGCGGCCGCTGCGGCTGGCGGACCTGTCCGAGCACGCCGAGTCGTACGGTTTCCCGGCGGACCATCCGCCGATGCGCACGTTCCTGGGCGTCCCGATCCGGGTCAGGGACGAGGTCTTCGGCAACCTCTACCTGACGGAGAAGGCAGGCGGCGGCGTCTTCGAGGAGGAGGACGAGGTCGTCGTCACGGCCCTGGCGACGGCGGCCGGCGTCGCGATCGAGAACGCCCGCCTCTACCAGGAGACCCGGCGGCGCGAGCGCTGGCTGGAGGCCTCCGCGGAGGTCTCCACGACACTGCTGTCAGGTACGGACACCCACCAGGTCACCTCCCTGGTCGCCGCGCGGGCCCGGCAGGTCTCCGACGCGGGGCTGGCCACCGTGTCGCTGATCGACGAGGCGAGCGGGGAGTTCACGGTGGAGGCCGCCGACGGTGCCGACGCGGGCCGGGTCCGCGGGATCCGGCTGCCCAAGGGGCACTCGATCGCCGGGAGGGTGTTCGAGGAGGGGGCGTCGCTGCGCCTGGCCGACGGGGCGGGGGCGGTCCGCGAGGCCGGCACCCCGGTCGACCTGGAGATCGGCCCGCTGCTGGTGGTGCCGCTGGGCGCCGGGTCGTCCGCCCGCGGTGTCCTGACGGTCATCAACGCGCCCGGCGAGCCTCCTTTCTCCGAGGGGACGCAGCGGTTGCTGGAGGCGTTCGCGGGACAGGCGGCGGTGGCGCTGGAGCTGGCCGAGCGGCGGCGGGACGCCGAGCGCCTGACGCTGCTGGAGGACCGGGACCGGATCGCCAAGGACCTGCACGACACCGTCATCCAGCGGCTGTTCGCCACCGCGATGACGCTGATGGCCGCGATCAAGATCACCCAGAAGCGGGAGGTCGCGGTCCGGGTCCAGCGGGCCGTGGACGATCTCGACGACACCATCCGCCAGATCCGCTCGTCGATCTTCGCGCTGCAGGCGTCGGGGGACGAGGAGTCCCTGCGCAGCCGCGTCCACGCCCTCGTCGACAGCGCCGCCGAGCAGCTGGGGTTCTCCCCGTCCGTCCGGCTCGACGGCCTGCTCGACACCGCCGTCGACGACGAGACCGGCGAGCAGCTGCTCGCGGTCGTGCGCGAGGCTCTGTCGAACGTGGCGCGGCACGCGCGGGCCGGCGAGGCCGTCGTCGCCATCGACGTCGGCGACGACCTGACGCTGCGCGTGGAGGACGACGGTGTCGGCATCCCCGAGGGCGGCCGCCGCAGCGGTCTGCGCAACATGACCGACCGCGCCGAGGCGTGCGGGGGTTCCTGCACCACCCGGCGGCGGCCCGGCGGCGGCACGATCCTGGCCTGGCGCGTCCCGCTCAAGGACGGCTGACCGTTCACCGGCCCGATGCGGTGCGGATCCATCCCGGGTAAGCGCTCGTTGTAGCGGCTCGATCCGGCCTCCGGTCGGCGGCTCAGCCGGGGGAGAGGAACGGGCGGCGGGGCCACACGAGCTCGGCGCCGTGGGGACGGACGATCGGGAGTGCCTGTTCGAGGGCCGCGGGCACGGTGCCGCTCGTGTCGATCGTGGTGGCCTCGGGCCAGGGCGAGGCATGGGCGGTCATGGCGAGCGCGACGTCGCCGTCCGCGTCGGAGATGCCGTGCGTCCGCTGCCGGATGCGTTCGGCGGCCAGGGCCTCGGGCGCGTCGCAGCGGAGGGCGACGAGGTCGGCGTGCTCGCGGCGCGCGACGGCGGCGATGAGGTCCCGTTCGGCCTTGTCGGTCCAGGAGGCGTCGAGGATGACCGTTTCGCCCAGCCGGAGCAGCCGTGCGGCGCGTTCGGCGAGTTCGCGGTAGGTGCGCCGGCTCCATTCGGGCGTGTAGATGCCGGTGCCGTAGGGGGTGGCGGCCGGCGTCTCGGGAGAGATCCCGGCCAGCTCCTTGCGGACGCGGTCGCTGCTGAGGAGGGTGCAGCCGAGCCGGTCGGCGAGGGCACCGGCCAGGGAGGTCTTCCCGGTTCCGGGCAGCCCGCCGACGAGGACCAGGTCGACCTTTCCGGCGCGCAGGTGGCGGAGGGCGAGGTCGGCGTATCCGCGGGCCTCGGCGGCCGCGTGGTCATCGCCCTGGGCGTGGCGCAGGCAGGCGACCTTGGCGCGGACGAAGGCGCGGTAGGCGACGTAGTGGTGGCGCAGCGAGGGCGGGGCGGGGTCGGCGGCGAACTCGGTGTACCAGCCGATGAACCGTTCGGCGAGGTCCGGCGCACCGAGACGTTCGAGGTCCATCGCGAGGAAGGACGCGTCGTCGAGGCCGTCCAGCCAGCGCAGGCGCTCGTCGAACTCCAGGCAGTCCAGGATGCGCGGGCCGTCGTCGAGGCAGAAGACGTCGGTGGCCAGCAGGTCTCCGTGGCCGTCCACGACGCGCCCCTCGGCGATGCGGGCGTTGAAGAGCGGCTCGCGGCCGGCGAGGAACGCGGTGGCGAGCCGCTCGATCTCGGTCGCGGCCGGGTCGGCGACGGCGCGGCCCGGGAGGGCTCGGACCTGCTGGAAGCCGTCGTTCCAGCGGGATCTCACGGCGTCGCGAGTCTCCTGCGCGGAGATCTGCGGGCCGCGCGGCGCTTCGGCGTGCCACGCGGCCAGGACGCGGGCGGTGTCGCGCAGCGCGTCCTCGACGGGCTCGTGCGCCTTGACGAGGGTGGACAGGCGCCGGTCGGCGGGCATCCGCCGCATGGCGACCAGGTGATCGCGGACGTCGCCGTCGGGGCCGTGGACGTCGCAGACGCCGAGGTAGACGTCGGGCGCGAACCGCCGGTTGAGCCGGATCTCCTCGTGGCAGGCGTGCTCGCGCCGCTCCCGGGTGCTGAAGTCGAGGAAGCCGAGGTCGAGCGGCTTCTTCAGCTTGTAGGCACGGTCTCCGACGAAGAAGACGACGCCGCTGTGGGTCTCGCTCACGGCCGCGCTCACCTGGTCGGGCATCGCGTCTCACGCTCTCGGATAGGCGGTCGGGCGGGTGTCGTCGCGCTCGTAGGCGAGGTCGCCGACGACGTCCACGACGCCTTCGGTCGCGGCGGTCATCCGCACCACGATGGGGATGAGGCTCTTCAGCTCCATGCGCCCGGAGAGCCGGACGACGCCTTCGCGGACTTCGACGTGGACCTCCGACGGGTCCTGCCAGAGCCGGGACACCAGCACGTCGTAGACGATCTCGTCGCGGATCTCGTCGTCGCTGCGGTGGAACACGGTCAGCAGGTCGCGCCGGGAGACGATGCCGCACAGGGTTCCGCTCTCGTCGACGACGGGCGCGGCCCTGAAGCCGTGTGAGGCCAGCAGCCGCGCGGCCTGGGCGACGGTGGCGTCCGGCCTCACCGTGACGGCGGGCGCGCTCATCAGGCCGCGGGCGTCGACGGCGCGGGCCTTGGCGAGGGCGTGGTGCCGGTGGCGGCCCCGCAGCGGGCGCTCGCCGGCGTCGTCGGGCTTGAACTCCTCCTTGCGGAGCAGGTCGGCTTCCGTGACGATGCCGACGACGCGCCGGTCGTCGTCGACGATGGGAACGCCGCTGATGCGGTGCTCGGCCAGCGCGTCGGCGATCTCGGCGAACGTGGTGTCCTCGACGGCCGTCACCACCTCGGCGGTCATGACGTCCTTGACCGTCCGGCGTTTCATTGCCGCCTCCAGATGGGGTGCCGGGGATTCACGGGACTTCGTGGGAGGCGGGGGTCTGGTCGGCGCAGATCACGACGGGGCAGCGTGCCAGTTCGCGGGCGACGGGGACGGTGTCGCCGCCGAAGGGGTTGCCGTGTTCGGAGTTGACGCGCGCGCCGATGACCAGGAGTTCGGCGTGGTCGGCGGCTTTGGCCAGTGCCTCGCCGGGCCTGCCGTGGGTGATCTTGAGGCGGGTGGTGAGGTGCTGGGTGTGCGGGATGGTGTGGGCGACCAGGTCGCGTAGGCGCAGCCATTCCTTCGCGGTGCGCAGGGGACGGGGCGTGGCGCTGGTGTCGTTGTTCACCACGCGGACGACGTCCAGGCGGGCGTGCCGCTCCAGGGCTTCCCGGGCGGCGCGGTGGAGCGCGGCCAGGGAGTTGGGGGATCCGTCCACGCCGACGACGACGGAGCGGTGTTGGGGCATGATCTGCATTGACGACCTCCCTTGGTCGTTTCCAGCGTCGCAACCGGCCGGCCGGGAGATCAGTGCCGAGCGTCCCCCGCGGCCGGGACCTTCGGCCCGCTCCTGGCGGCGCATGAGGCGGTCCCGGTGCTCGCTTCCGTACCGCCGCCCGGTCCGCACGACGGCCGGGACGGTGTAGCCGCGTAAAAGACCTCCCCGCTGAAACGGGCGCCGAAAACGTGCCGGTCGAAGGCCCCGGCTCCCAGGCCACGGCGAGGCTTTCCAGGCCGGGGTACGAGCGGGCCCTTCGGCCCTGTGCATCGTGCCTGCGCAGGTGGTGAGGTGGTTGATGGGGGTGAACGCGATGGGCGTACCGATCGTGATCGGCACCGATGGTTCCGATGAGGCGGCGCGTGCCCTCGACTGGGCCGCCGCCGAAGCCGTCTTGCGTGAACGTCCCCTGCACATCGTCCACGCCATCGAGAGCCGGCCGAACACGACGGCCCTTTTCGCCCGGCCCGGCACCGCCGAGCCCACCACCCGCGTGGGCCGAAGGGTCCTGGCGGCCGCCGGTGAACGCGTCCGGGAGCGATGGCCGGACCTGGAGACGACGACCGTTCTGGTGACCGGGGAGACCTGGCAGGCGCTGGGAGCGGAGTCGGAGAACGCGTTCGAGCTGGTCCTGGGAAGTCGTGGCCTGGGCGATTTCGCCGCCCTGCGACTGGGTAGTACAAGCCTGCGCATGGCCGAGCGCTCCACCGTGCCGGTGGTGATCGTGCGCGGGGACGCCGCCGAGGGCGGCGAGGTCCTCGTGGGCATCGACCCGGTACGGGAAGCCGGCACGATCCTCGACTACGCCTTCGACGCCGCCGCGCTCCACGGTGCCCGGCTCCGCGTCGTCCACGCGTGGCAGAGCCTCGCGACCTTCCTCGACGCCGGTTACGCCGACGTCGAGCAGATCGAGGCGGACCTGAGGAGAGCGGTCATCGCCGCTTGCCGGCCACTGCGAGGGAGATACCCGGCAGTCGACGTCGTCGACGAGATCGTTCTGGAGCATCCGGTGACCGCATTGTCCAGGGCCTCGCGCGAGGCCCGCCTTCTGGTGGTCGGTGCCCGCGACTGGCACTGGACCTCGCCCCAGCTCGGTTCCGTCAGCCACGGGGTCTCGCACCACGCGCGGTGCCCGGTGGCGGTCGTCCCCTCCCGCTGATCACGGCCCCGCGTTCTGCCCGACCGCATGCTCACGGCCTCGCGCGCGGCTGACACCTTGGAAGGGAGCCCTGCCAGATGAAGCGACCGACAGTGGGGACGGTCATGACATCCGATGTCGTGACGGTGTCTCCCGACGATGGGTTCAGGGACGTGATCGCCGCTCTCGCCGATCGCGAGATCAGCGGGGCGCCCGTCGTGGACGGGGAGGGGCGCCTCGTCGGCGTCGTCACCGAGGCGGACCTGCTCCGCAAGGCGGCGGCCGGCCGAGAGGGGCCGGGGCGGAAGCGACGCCTTGAGCGGCAAGGGGCCGGCGCCACCACGGCCGGGGAGGCCATGAGCTCGCCGCCGGTCACCACGACCGCGGACGCCCCGGTCGCCGAAGCAGCGCGATCCATGGGCCGCCACGGCTTCAAGCGGCTCCCGGTCGTGGACCCCGACGGCCGGCCGGTCGGCATCGTCAGCCGTGCCGACCTGCTGAGCGTCTTCCTGAGGACGGACGCGGAGATCCACGACGAGGTGATCCACGAGATCGTCATCCAGAGCCTCTGGCTCGACCCCGCCGAGGTGGAGGTCGACGTGCGCGACGGCGTGGTGGCCCTGCGAGGCCGGGTGCCCGTGGCGAGCCTCGTCCCGATCGCCGAACGCCTGACGGCCTCCGTCGACGGCGTCGTCAAGGTGATCAACGGGCTCGACTACGACGAGGACGACGGCGCGCGCTCGCACCGGCGCCGCGCGGGCCGGCGGCTCTAGGGATCAGCCCGGTTCGTCGCCGGGGTCGATGTGCTCGGTCGTGACGCCGCCGGGATGCAGGGGGATGCGGCGTCCGGTGATCTTCTCGGGGGTGAGCCGGACGAAGAACGGCTTGGGGGAGGGCACCCAGGGGGCGAGCGGCAGCGATGTCAGCCGCTCGGTCTCGGCCGGGTCGGTGACGACCTCGGCGGGGCCGGTGACGATGACGCTCCACGCGGTCCGCAGTGCCGGTTCGAGGTCGTCGGCCTCGAAGGTCAGGGGGCGTCCCGCCTGGACCGCGTCCATCTTGGCGCCGGGCGCCGTGGCGAACACCAGCGCGGTGCCGTCCATGACGAAGTTCACCGGCAGGACGGAGGCGGTGCCGTCGTCCCCGGCCCACGCGATCCGGCCGACCGCGACGCCGCGCAGCAACGTCAGGCAGGTGTCGGTGTCGAGAGTCTGGAGTCCGGTGGTCATGGCGCCTCGATTCTGGTGCCCGCGCTGCCCGCGGGCAGGGCGGGCGCGTCGGCGTGATGGTGCTGGCAGGACGGGCGTACCCCCGCCGTACCGCGTCATCAGCCGATCATCCGCGACCCCGTTGAGTCGCCGGGCTTCGGTCCCGGGCGCACCGGACCAAGGTCCCGGCCGCCGTCACGAGGGCCGAAGGTCCCGGGGCGCGGTGACGTTCGGGCGCTGACCCGGGGACCCGTCCGCCGGAGGCTGGGCCCATGAGGGCACGAACGTCCACCGGGCACGTCTACGCGCTGCTGACCGACGGTACGCAGGTCGAGATCAGACCGCTCGCCGGAGCCGATCGCGAGGCGGTGTGCGCGCTGCACCGCGACCTCAGCGACGAGAGCCTCTACCTGCGCTTCTTCGGGTTGAACAGGGCGATGGCCGACCGGATCGCCGACCAGGTCTGCCGCCCGGACGGTCCGGGCCACGGGGCGCTGGGCGCCTGGCTCCGCGGCGAGCTCATCGGCATCGCGGAGTACGAGCCGTCCGACGCGCCCGGCGAGGCCGAGGTCGCGATGGCGGTCGCCGACAGGATGCACCACCGCGGTGTCGGCACCCTGCTGCTGGAGCACCTGGGGTCGCTGGCCCGGGCGAACGGGATCATGGCGTTCCGGGCCGACACCCTGGCCGAGAACGCCCCGATGCTGCGGGTCTTCGCCGATGCCGGCATGCCCGCCAGGCGCCGCGCGTCGTCGGGCGTCGTCGAGGTCACGATGCCGCTGGTGTCCGATGAGCACTACCTGGACGTGGTGGCCGAGCGCGAGCGGAGCGCCGACGTCGCCAGCCTGATGCCGCTGTTCAGGCCCCGCGCGGTCGCGGTCGTCGGCGCGAGCCGGCGGGCGGGCACGGTGGGCGCGTCCGTCCTGCGCAACATCGCGGCGGGGGGCTACCCGGGACGGCTCTACGCGGTCAATCCGCACGCCGCCGGCACCGAGCTGCACGGAGCGCCGTGCGCGGCCGCGGTGTCCGGCCTGCCCGAGCCCGTCGATCTCGCGATCATCACCGTCCCGGCCGACGCGGTGACCGGCGCGGCGGCCGAATGCGGGGCGTCCGGCATCCCGGCCATCGTCGTGATCACGTCCGGGCTCACCGCCGACCAGGGGGCCGAGCTGCTGGCGGCGTGCCGGGAGCACGGGATCCGGCTGGTCGGCCCCAACTGCCTCGGAGTGGCCGACACCGGCACCGGGCTGGACGCGACGTTCGCGGCCCGCCGCCCCGCCGCCGGGGTCGCCGGGGTGGCGGTGCAGTCGGGCGGCGTCGGCATCGCGCTGATCGACCACCTGTCCCGCCTCGGCATCGGCGTGTCGTCGTTCGCCTCCCTCGGCGACAAGTACGACGTCAGCGCCAACGACCTGCTCATGTGGTGGGAGTCGGAGCGGACCACGCGGCTGGGCCTGCTGCACGTCGAGTCGTTCGGGAGCCCGCGCAAGTTCGCCCGCACGGCGCGCCGGGTGGCGTCCCGCATGCCGCTGCTCACGGTCCTCGCGGGGCGTTCCGGCCCGGGCACGAAGGCGGCGGCGTCGCACACGGCCGCCGCCGCCACGCCGGAGGCCACCCGACGGGCCCTGTTCGAGCAGGCGGGCATCGTCGCGACCGACGACCTCGGCGAGCTGGTGGACGCCGCCGCGCTGCTGGCGAGCCAGGCGCCGCCGGCCGGGCCGCGCGTTGCGGTGGTGTCCAACGCCGGGGGCGCCGGCGTTCTGGCCGCGGACGCCTGCGTCGACGCCGGCCTCACCATCCCGGCCCTGGAAGCGGCGACGCGCAGTCGGCTGACCGCGGCGCTGCCCGCGTGCTCCTCGGTCGCCGATCCCGTCGACACGACCGCGGCCGTTTCCGCCGAGACCTTCGAACACGCGATCCGGCTGGTCGCGGGCGACCCGTCGGTGGACGCGGTGCTCGCGGTCGTGGCGCCCACCGCCCTGGCGGACCTGACGGGCGCGCTCGACGGCTGCGCCAAGCCGGTGGCCGCCGTGGTCCTGGGGCAGGCGGAGACCGTGCTGATCTCCGATCAGGGCGTTCCCTGCTACGCCTACCCGGAGAGCGCCGCTCGCGCGCTGGCGCACGGCTGGTCCTACGCGCGGCGGCGCGACGAGGCCCCCGGCCTGCCGCCTGAGCTGCCGGGGCTGCGTGCGGGCGAGGCCGCAAGGCTCATCGGCGGCTTCCTGGCGGACGCGCCGGAGGGCGGCTGGCTGCCGCCCGTCCAGGCTTTCGAACTGCTGGAGCTCTACGGGCTGCCCCTCGCGCCGTGGCGCTGGGTGCGCGGCGAGCAGGAGGCGATCGCCGCGGCGGACGAACTCGGTGGTCCCGTGGTGCTGAAGGGCGATGCCGAGGGCGTCCTGCACAAGACCGCGGCCGGGGCGCTGCAGCTCGACCTGCGCGGGACCAAGGACGTCCGCAACGCGTACCGGTGGCTGGCCGACCGGTTCGGTGACCGGCTCCGGGGCGTGATCGTGCAGCGGATGGCCGCCGAGGGCGTCGAGGTCCTGTGCGGCGCCGTCCAGGACGACGTCTTCGGCCCGGTCGTGATCTTCGGGGCCGGCGGCGTCGACACCGAGGCCCTCGCCGACCGCACCGCGCGGCTCGCGCCCCTCACCGAACGGGAGGCCGGGGAGATGGCCCGCGAGCCGCGGGTGGCCGCGGTCCTCGCCGGTCATCCCGCCCGCCCCGCCGGTGATCTCCCGGCGCTGCGGGACGCGCTGCTCCGGCTCTCCCGGCTCGTGGCCGACCATCCGGAGATCGCCGAACTGGACCTCAACCCGACGATCGTCCGGCCGGACGGCGCCGTGGCCGTCGATGCGCGCATCCGCTTGGCCCCGAACCGCGTCTGGGATCCGTACCTCCGCCGCCTCCGCTGATCCCGGCGCCCGCCGGGGGCGGTCTGCGCGGGAGTTACCCCGGTTTCGGCGGGGGTACGGCCTGAAGGACCTTCGGCCCGCCGCGCGCCCGGCGTTCGGCCCTGACCCGCTGATCACAGGGTGGCGAGCATGAGATCCATGGGACATCATTCCGTCGCGCGCCCCGAGCCGAAGCCGGACGCGGCGGCCGCGACGAACCCGGAGGAGCCGCTGCCGCTGCTCCGCAAGGAGCTCGGGACGGGGGACCGCGGGCTGTCGGCGCGCGAGGCGGCGCGGCGGCTCGCGGTGTACGGACCCAACCAGGTGCGCCGGCACGAGAAGACCTCGTTCGTCCGGCTGCTCGCGGGCCAGCTGGCGCATCCGCTGGCGCTGCTGCTGTGGGGCGCCGGCGCGCTGGCCTTCATCGCCGGGACGCAGGTGCTGGGATGGGCGATCCTCGCGGTGATCCTGGTGAACGCGGCGTTCGCGCTCTTGCAAGAGCACCAGGCCGAACGGGCCGTCGAGGCGCTGGCCGCCTACCTGCCCGAACGGGCCCACGCCGTCCGGGACGGGCGGTGGCAGGCCGTCGACGTCGCCGACCTCGTCCCCGGCGACCTCGTGGTGCTCGAAGAGGGCGACAAGGTCCCCGCCGACGCCCGGCTCACCGACGGCGCCCTGGAACTGGACATGTCCATGCTCACCGGGGAGTCGGCCCCCGTCGAGCGCGTCGCGGCCCCCGGACGGGAGGGGATCGCGCTCCTGCGCGAGCCGAACCTCGTCTTCAGCGGGACGACCTGCACCGGGGGAGAGGCGCGGGCGATCGTGTTCGCCACCGGCGGGCACACCGAGCTCGGCCGCATCGTGGCGCTCAGCCAGCGCGCCCCGCGCCAGGACAGCCCCCTGGAGAGCCAGGTGAAGAAGGTCGCCTGGCTGATCGCGGGCGTCGCCGTCGGGATGGGCGCCGTCTTCCTGCTGATCGGGGCGCTGGTCGGCCTGCCGCTGCGGGACGCGCTCGTGTTCGCCATCGGGCTGCTGGTCGCCAACGTCCCCGAGGGGCTGCTGCCCACCATCACGCTGGCCCTGGCGGTCGGCGTCCGGGTCCTGGCCAGGCAGGGCGCGGTGGTCAAGCGCCTCAGCGCCGTCGAGACCCTCGGGTCGACGAACGTGATCTGCACCGACAAGACCGGCACGCTCACCCAGAACCGGATGCGGCTGCACACCTACTGGACCCCGGACGCCGGAACGGTCACGGCGTCGCAGGACCGCCTGCCGCCGCCCGACCTGGCACGGGCGATCACCGACTGCACGGCGGTCTCCTGCGCCGAGGACGGCGCGCTGCAGGGGGACCCGACGGAGATCGCCCTCGTCGAGGGCGCCGGCCCGGACGCGCCGCGGCGGCTCGCCGACCGGGACTCCCACCGCCGCGCGATCTTCCGCTTCGACGCCCGGCTGCGGCTGATGTCCACGGTCGCGCAGCGGGACGGCCGGCTTCTCGTCTCCGTCAAGGGCGCCCCGGAGTCGGTGCTCCGCCGCGCCGACCTCGCCGATGACCAGCGGACCCGGGTGCTCGCCGCCGTCGACGAGCTCGCGCAGAAGGGCCTGCGGGTCCTCGCGGTGGCGGCCCGCGAGCTGCCCTCCGAGGGGCAAGTGCCGGGAAAGCGGGAGGACGCCGAGAAGGATCTGCGGCTGATCGGGCTGGTGGGCTTGTACGACCCGCCGCGCCCCCAGGTCGCCGCCGCGGTCCGCCGCTGCCACGACGCGGGCCTGCGCGTCCACATCGTCACCGGCGACAACGGGACCACGGCGGCGGCCGTCGCCCGCGAGGTCGGCATCGGCGTCCCCGAACTGCGCGTGGTCGCCGAGTCCGAGGAGGTGCACGACCACGAGCTGGACGAGCTGCTCACCGGCCCCGCCGAGATCGTCTTCGCCCGCTCCTCGCCGGAGACCAAGCTCAAGGTCGCCGACGCCCTGCGCGCCCACGGGCAGATCGTCGCGATGACCGGGGACGGCGCCAACGACGCCCCGGCCCTGCACCAGGCCCATATCGGCGTCGCCATGGGACGGTCCGGCACCGACGTCGCCCGCGAGGCGTCGACCATGGTGCTGACCGACGACAACTTCGCCACCATCGTGACGGCGATCGAGTCCGGGCGCCGCGTCTACGACAACGTCCGCAAGTTCATCCAGTACATCTTCGCCCACGCCGTCCCCGAGGTCGTGCCGTTCCTGGTCTTCGCGCTCAGCGGCGGTCTCGTGCCGCTGCCGCTCACCGTCCTGCAGATCCTCGCGATCGACCTCGGCACCGACACCGTCCCCGCCCAGGCCCTCGGCCGCGAACCCGCCGAGCCCGGGATCATGAACCGCCCTCCGCGAGCGGCGTCCCAGCGCGTCATCTCGCGCGGCATGCTGGTCCGCGCCTGGGGCTACCTCGGGCTCGTGTCGGCGACCCTGGTCATGGGGATCTTCTTCTACGTCCTGCTGAAGGCCGGCTGGCACCCGGGCGACGCGACCGGGAAGGGCGCGCCGCTGCACCACGTCTACCTGACGGCGACCACCGCCACCTTCGCCGGCCTGGTCGCCTGCCAGGTCGGCGCCGCGGTGGCCGTCCGCACCGATCACGCCTCGCTGCGCCAGGTCGGTTTCACCTCGAACCCGCTGCTGCTCGCCGGGATCGGCTTCGAACTGCTCTTCGCCGCTGTGCTGATCTACGTGCCGCCCGTGCAGCACGTCTTCGGTACCGCCGGACTGCCACCGGACGTCCTCGGCATCATCGCCGCGTTCCCCTTCATCGTCTGGGGCACCGACGAGCTGCGCCGCTGGCACCGCCGCCGCACCGCGTCCGGCTGAGCGGTGCGCCGTTCGCGTGGGAGCCGGAGGGGCGCTGACCCGGACACCTCACCCTGCTCGTCGAGCGCCGTCGTCCGCCCGTAGCGCTTGGTGAGCCACGGGTCTCGATCACCGTCGTCATGCCGGGTGCCCGCCTTCGGCCCGCTCGCCCACGGGAAAGCGCCGGTCGAGGCCGGTCGCCCGCAGGATCCTGCGCAGCAGCGGCCGGGCGTTGGTCAGCGTCAGGCCGCCGCCCCGCCGCACGGCGATCTCGTCGACGGCGACCAGCGCCCCCAGTCCGCTGGCGTCGCAGAACACCAGGTCGCGGACGTCGATCTCGACCCGCGGTGAGCCGTTCTCGATGATCTCGGTGAGCAGCTCCTCCAGGCGCGCGGCGGTGAGGATGTCGAGCTCTCCGGCCACGACGACGCGCGGGGGCGCCCCGGGCCGGACCGTGGTTCGCAGCTGCGCGGACGGCGTGGGCCGTCCGGACGTCGTGTTCATCGGAATCGTCTCCTGTCCCGCTCGCCGCGCGGCTTTCCCAAGCCTCCGGCGAGGGACGGAGCCGGCTCCAGGGACCAAAGTCCCGTGCGTGTCCGTGGAAGTCCGGGATGTCGGGCGTCGCAGGGCCCCCTTCACCCGATAGGGGCGGAGCCCAGGGGACGTAGGCGCCGGTGAAGCCGGGACCTTCGGCCCCTGCACGCGGGAACCGCCCGTGACCACGCTGGAGGTGACGGCGGGGGAGCCGACCCGCAGGGCGCTGATCCTCGACGTGCACGGCCGTGACGGCGAGCCGCCCTACGTCGTCCAGTGGGACGACGGTCACGAGAGCACGTACTTCCCCGCCTCGGACGCCGTGATCGAACAGCACGCGCCGAGCGGGTCGCACGGCTGACGAACGCCGCCGGGGGTAGTGAGGTCCGAGGGGGTGAGCGCATGAACGGGATCGTCGTCGGGGTCGACGGATCCAAGCAGAGCCTGCTCGCCGTGGACTGGGCGGCGGACGAAGCGGTCCGCCGGAACGCCCCGCTGCGGATCCTGTACGTCATCACGCCCTGGCTGTTCGACGTGCCCGTCGACCCCCGGGCGGGGGCGATGCGGGCATGGCTGCTGCACGGCGGTGAGGACATCGTCGGATACGCGGTCGACCGGGCGGGTGAACGGGCCCCCGCCTTGAACGTCACGGGGGAGCAGGTCGGCGGGCAGGCCGCCGAACTGCTCGTCGACAGGGCCGAGAACGCGCTGATGCTCGTGGTCGGGTGCCGCGGCCGGGGCGGTGTCGGAGGGCCGATCCTGGGGTCGGTGGCGGTCCAGGTCGCCTCCCACGCGCGCTGCCCGGCGGTCGTCGTCCGTGACGGGCCGTCCGGCGACCACGGCGAGGTCGCGCTCGGCGTGGACGGTTCGCCGGCCTCCACGGAAGCGGTCGGATTCGCCTTCGCGGAGGCATCCGTGCGAAGGGCCCGGTTGCACGCGGTGCTGGCCTGGCCCCATCCGATCTCCACGGGCCCCGGAGACATGCAGCCCCTGGTCTACGACCCGGAGCTGGTCACGGAGGGGGAGGAGCGGGTCCTCAGCGAGTGCCTGTCCGGATGGCGCGCGAAGTTCCCCGACGTCGAGGTCGTCCCCGAGGTCGTCCACGGCCGCGCCGCGCCCGCGCTGGTACGCGCCTCCGAGCAGGCGGACCTGCTCGTCGTGGGTTCGAGAGGGCGCGGCGGCTTCGTCGGGCTGCTGCTCGGATCCGTCGGCCACGCGATGCTGCACCGCTCCCGCTGCCCCGTCGCCGTGGTCGCCCCGGCCTGACCGCCGAGACGGGTCCTCCAGCCCTGCCGGGCGGGACCTTCGGCACTCATGCGCGGTGCCACCGCAGGTGAGGCTGTAGGTGAGGGGCAAACGACGAAACGAATGAGGGAGGCGACCCTCCGATGCAGGAGATCAAGGTCGTCCACCGTGAGAACGACGCCTTCACCGTGTTCATCCGGGACCACGTGATCGGCGTGGACCAGCCGTACACCTCGGGCGGCATGGACGAGGGCCCGACGCCGGTCGAACTGTTCGTGGCGGCCCTGGCGGCGTGCGCGGCGCACTACGCCCGCCGCTACCTCGCGGGACGCGCGCTACCGGCCACCGGACTGGAGATCACCGCCGACTTCGCGATGAACCCGGGCGTCCCCGCGCGCGTCGCGCGGGTCCGCCTCCATCTGCGTCCCCCGGTCGACCTCCCGGCTGCGGCGCTGAGGGGCCTGGAGGCCGCAGTGGCGAGCTGCACCGTGCAGAACTCGATGCTCGACCCGCCGCGGGTCGAGCTGGAGGTGCTCGGCGCCGTCCCCGCCGTCTGAGCAGGCGAATCGCGGCGGCTGGGGGGGAGCATCATGGCCTTGGCGACGGCGGAACTGGCGCGGGAGCCCTTCCTGAGCGGCATGCGCGGTGCCGATCTCGGCAGGCTGGCGACCGCCGCCCGGCTCACCGGGTTCCCGGCGGGCCGGCGCCTGGCGACCGAGCCCGAACCCGCGGAGCGGTTCTGGATCATCCGCGACGGGACGATCGACCTCGACTCGCGGCTTCCCGGAGGCGGCTCGGTTCCCGTCGACACGCTGGGTCCCGGCGCGGTCGTCGGATGGTCGTGGATGTTCCCGCCGTACCGGTGGCGGTTCGGAGCGGTGGCGAGCACGCCCGTCGAAGCCGTCGAGTTCGACGGCCGGCTGGTCCGGGTCCTGTGCGCCGTCGATCCGTCGCTCGGCTACGAGCTGACCCGCCGCTTCGCGGAGGTCATGGCCGATCGGCTCCAGACGGCACGCACCCGCCTCCTGGCCCCCTCGCCCGGCACCGGGCGGGCTGAGGGCCGAAGCATGCGGTCCTGACGGGCGACGGGTCGTTGGTCGTCCCGGGGAGGGACGTTCGCCCCTGGGCCGGCCGGCGGGTCGCCGCCGAGCATGGAAGTGGAGGCCACCCAGGTGAGGAGGTTGACCATGGAGACCAAGGAGTGGAGCGTGGAGCTCTACATCAGCGAGGACGCCACCGACACCGACGTGCGCGCGGTGCTTTTCACCGGCCGTGAGCAGAAGACCACCGGGCACGGGCACGCCCGCCGCAACCCGGCCGACCGCCGGATCCCGGAGATCGGCGACGAGCTGGCCGTCAGCCGGGCGCTGGCGGACCTCGCCGACCGGCTGCACGGACTCGCGAGCGAGGACATCGCCGAGCTCGCGGGGCCCGTGTGAGAAGCGAGGTCACGGGAACACCCGGGACGGGGCACGGCGAGGCCGCACCCAGCGGCCCGCGCCCGCACTTCGCGGTGCCCGGCGTCGCGACGGCGGGCACCGCGACGGGTCCCTGGCTCGAGGCTTTCCTGAACACCGTTAGGCGGCGCGCGATCGTGCTCGCCGTGCCGCGGCTTGTGGCGGCGATGGACGCCGCCCACCGGGCCCATCGCTGATCGTGGGAGGGCGGATGGACGTCATCGGCGGGCTCAGGCGCCGTGCTTCCGAGATTCTCTTCGTCGCCGCCGCCCTCGGGCTGGTGGTGGGCGCGGCCCTGCGCTGGGCGGGGCTGCCGGGGCCTGGTGACGTCGCGTGGGCGGCGGTCACCGTCATCGTTCTCGTCCCCGCCGCCTGGTGGGTGCTGGACGGGCTGCTGCACCGCAGGTTCGGCAGCGACGTCATCGCCCTGCTCGCCCTGGCGGGCACGCTCGCCGTCGGCGAGCCCCTGGCGGGCGCCGTGATCGCGGTGATGATCACGGGCGGCCGCCTGCTGGAGGAGCGCGCCGGGCGCCGCGCCCGCCGGGACCTGGGCGCGCTGCTGTCGATGGCGCCGCGCGTGGCGCACCGCCATGGCGCGGACGGGCTGGAGACCGTCCCTGTGGACCGGGTCCGTCCTGGGGACCGGCTGCTCGTCCGTCCGGGCGAGGTGGTCCCGGTGGACGGGCAGGTGGAGCAGGGTCCTGCGGTGCTGGACGAGTCGACGCTGACCGGCGAGCCCGTCCCGGTGGAGCACGCCGAGGGGGACGGCGTGCGCAGCGGGGCCGTCAACTCCGGGAGCCCGTTCGGGCTGCGGGCGACCACCGACAGCCGCTCCAGCACCTATTCGGGGATCGTCCGGCTGGCCCGTGAGGCGGCGGCGGAGAACTCCCCGTTCGTGCGGCTCGCCGACCGCTATGCCGCGTTCTTCCTGCCGGCCACGCTGGTTCTCGCCGGAGCGGCCTGGTGGGCGGCGAGGGATCCGGTCCGCGCCGTGGCCGTGCTGGTGGTGGCGACCCCCTGCCCCCTGATCCTGGCGGCGCCGATCGCCTTCGTCTCCGGGCTGTCGCGGTGCGCGCGCAGGGGAGTGGTCGTGAAGGGCGGGAGCGCGCTGGAACGCCTCGCCGAAGCCCGGGTGCTGCTGTTCGACAAGACCGGCACGATCACGGCCGGGCACCCCGTCCTCTCCGAGGTGGCCACGGCTCCGGGGCGGACCCCCCAGGACGTCCTGGGGGCGGCCGCCTCCCTCGACCAGGTGTCCCCGCACGTGCTGGCGACCGCGATCGTCCGCGCGGCCCGTGACCGCGGGCTGCGGCTCGCCGCCCCGTCCGGGGTGACGGAGGAGCCCGGCAAGGGGGCGCGCGGCGCGGTCTCGGGCCGCGAGGTGAGCGTCGGAAAGGCCGACTGGGCGGGGGAGGGCGATCCGGCCTGGGTCGAGCGCACGCGCGCCCGCGCCGCCGCGCGCGGCATGATCACCGTGTTCGTCGGCGTCGACGGGCGGCTCGCGGGGGTCCTGCTGCTGCGCGACACGGTCCGTCCCGACGCGGCCCGCACCTTCCGGCTGCTGCGCAGGGCGGGGATCGAGCGGACGGTGATGGTGACCGGCGACCGGCCGGCCGTCGCGGGACCGATCGCCGAGCTGGTGGGGGCCGACGCCGTCCACGCGGGGCAGACCCCGGAGGGCAAGGTCGAGATCGCGCGGGCCGAGACCGACCGCGCCGCCACGGTCATGGTCGGTGACGGCGTCAACGACGCCCCGGCCTTGGCGGCGGCCGGCGTGGGCGTCGCGCTCGGCGCCCGCGGCGCGACGGCCGCCTCCGAGACCGCCGACGTCGTGATCACGGTCGATCGCCTGGAGCGGCTGGCCGAGACGCTCGCGATCGCCCGGCGGACCCGTTCGATCGCCCGGCAGAGCGCCCTGCTCGGCATGGGGCTGTCGCTGGTGGCCATGCTGGCCGCCGCGTTCGGCTACCTCGCACCGGCGGTCGGCGCGCTGCTGCAGGAGGGCATCGACCTCGCCGCCATCCTCGGCGCCCTGCGCGCGCTCGGCCCCGGACGTGACCGCGCGCCCCGGCTGCACGGAGACGAGGCGGAGCTCGTTCGCCGGCTCGACGACGAGCACCGGGCGCTGCGGCCCCGCATCGACGGGCTTCCCGACCTCGCCGAGAAGATCGCCGGACCGGACCCCGGGACGCGCGACGCCGCGCTCGCCACCGTCGAGGGGCTCCTGCGCGACATCGCCGACCACGAGCGCCGGGACGAGGACCAGCTCTATCCCGCCGTGGCCCGCGCCCTGGGGGGATCGGACCCGACCGGGGTGATGAGCCGCGGGCACACCGAGATCGCCGACCTGACGCGCCGCATCGGCCTGCTCGCCGCCGAGCTGCGCGACCGGCCGGACTCCGCGGGAACGGCCGCCGACCTCCGCGCGACGATCCAGGAGCTGCACGCCGTCCTGCGGCTGCACTTCGCGCAGGAGGAGGAGAACTACTTCGTGCTCGCCGACGAGCCCACCTCGACCGCACGGTGACGCCCGCCTCTGCGGACCGGCGGCTTCTTAAGGGACCCGCCGGGAGACCAGCTCCTGGCGAAGCCGGTCGGCAATCCGCCGGTCATGCCGTCATCCCTTCCCTCCGGAAAGGTCTCTGACCAGGTGCCAGGCCGCACGCCCCGCCGTGCCGTCCGGCGGCGGTCACGGTAAAGGACCTCCTCGCCGGGAAGGCCCTGAACTGGGGACTTTCGCCCCTGGGGAGTGATCGGCCGCGCCGGTGACGCTGGAGGGGAGATCGCACGCAGAGCCGCGGGGCACCGGCGTCCGCGATGCGCATCGCCGAGGAGGGGAACATGTCCGAATCGATCGTCGTCGGCGTCGACGGGTCCGAGTGCGCCGACCGCGCCATCGACTGGGCCGCCGACGAGGCCGTCCGCCGGAACCGGCCCCTGCACGTCGTCCACGCCGTCGACAGCAGCCCGTACCGTGCGCCGCTGTTCGCACCGCCCGGGACGGTCGAGCGCCTGACATGGCTCAGCCGGCGGGTGCTCGACGAGGCGCAGGAGCGGGTCCGGCAACGCCACCCGGACCTGCAGGTCACGACGCTGCTGGTGGCCGAGTACACGCCCAAGGCCCTGATGCGGGAGTCGGAGAAGGCCTATGAACTGGTGCTCGGGAACCGCGGGCACGGTGGTTTCACCAGCATGCTGCTCGGCTCGACGAGCCTGCGGATGGCGGCCCGTACGACCGTCCCGCTCGTGATCGTCAGGGGCGACACCGACGATCGCGGGGAGGTGGTCGTCGGCCTCGACGTGACCAAGGACGAGGAGACGACCCTCAGCTACGCCTTCGACGCCGCCGCCCTCCACGAGGCCCGCCTGCGGGTCGTCCACGCCTGGCTGATGTACCCCACCTACATCGAGGCGGGGCACGCCCCCGAAGACGAGAAGGTCGAGGCGGAGATCCGCAAGCAGGTCGCGACCGTGATCGCCCCATGGCGCGCCAAGTACCCGCAGGTCGACGTGGTGGAGGAGGTCGTCATCGAGCACCCCGTGGCCGCGCTGACCAGTGCCTTCCGCAACGCCCGCCTGGTGGTCACCGGCGCGCACGAGCGCGGCTGGACCGCGCCGCGGCTCGGTTCGGTCAGCCACGGTGCCCTCCACCACGCGCACTGCCCGGTCGCCGTGGTCCCCCGCTGAGGGCGTGAAGGTGACGGCGAACGCGTCGGAGTGCTGGAGGAGACCATGCCCGCACCGGTGATCGTGGGAACCGACGGTTCCGGCAGTGCCGGACAGGCCGTGGCCTGGGCCGCCGCGGAGGCGGTCCGATGGCATCGGCGGCTGCACATCGTCCACGTGGCGCAGATCTGGCCGTACCAGGTCAGGCGCTTCACACCGGCGGAGGAGGAAGAGCGCGTCTCCCGCGCCGGCCGCGCCGTGCTCGCGGAGGCCGAGGCGACCGTCCTGGACCGTCACCCGGATCTGCGGATCACCACCGCGCTGCCGGTCGGCCGGACCGTCGACGCGCTGGGCACCGAGGCCGAGGGCGGCCTTGAGCTGGTCCTCGGCCACCGCGGCCGCGGCGGCTTCACCGAGCTGCTCCTGGGCTCGGTGAGCCTGCGGATGGTCGGGCACTCCTCCGTGCCGGTCGTGATCGTCCGCGACGGGGGCGTGCAGGACGGCGAGGTGGCGGTCGGATGCGGCCTCGGCGGGGAGGACCACGACGTCCTGGCCCATGCGTTCGCCGCGGCCTCGGCGCGCGGGGTGCGGCTCAGGCTGGTCCACGCCTGGCAGGCGTCCGCGGAAGCGGAGTCGGGCCCTCCGGTCGACGAGGAGCGGATCGACGATGAGCGGCGCGCTCGGCTCGTGGCCGCCTGCGCGCCGTTCCACGAGCGCTTCCCGCTTGTCGAGGTGGCCACCGAGGTGCGCGCGGGCCACCCGGTCTCCGTCTTGGCCCAGCGGTCACGGAAGGCGGCGCTGCTGGTCGTCGGCACGCGCGAGCATCACTGGCCCGCCCCGTGGCTCGGGTCGGTCGCGCATGGGGTGATCCATCATGCGGCGTGCCCGGTGGCGGCCGTCCCGCGGTCGAAGTGACCCGCGAAACGGCGGTTCACCCCGTGAGGACCTTCGTCTTGGCGCGCTCGAACTCGTCCGAGGTCAGGTCGCCGTGGGCCTTCAGCTCCGCCAGACGAGCCAGCTCCTCGGCGTTCCCGCCGGTGCGCGGGGCGATCCGTGCGGCGGCCTCCCGGTAGCGGGCCTCGCGTTCGCGCATATGGCCGATCTCGCGCTCGCCCATGCCCCCGCCGCGGACGATCAGGTACGTGAAGACACCGAGGAACGGCAGGACGATCACGAAGACCGTCCACGCGGCCTTGGCCCAGCCGCTCAGGGAGTCATCGCGGAACAGATCGCTGATCACGCGGAACAGCAGCACGAACCACAACACCCAGAGGAAGACCCACATCATGGTCAAGAACACGTTGAGAAGTGGGTAGTTCATCTTTCAACTCCCGACATCTGATGGGGTACTACTGACATAAATGCTAGGCTTCCTGCTTTTCCTCCTCCACCCGCTCATGGTGGTCGTCGGGTATATCGATGGCCAAGGACGGTGAAGCGTTCGGGAAAACGCGCCGTTTTCAGCCCGTCGCCCGGCATGACGAGCGGCCTCGGGGCCGTTTCAGGGGCCCGCGAGTTGCTCGGCGGAGGCCGGAGGTCCCTCGAGGGGGCCGTCCAAGACGGGGACCTTCGCTCCGAGACTGCGGACGGCCGCCGTCGTGCGGTCGAGCGCCGCGCGGTATCGGGCGCGGGTGGCGGCGGGAAGGTCGTCACGGGCGAGTGCGCGGGGCAGGTCGACGAGCCGGATCGGCGGGCCCGCCTCCACGAGGGTCGGGACGAACGACGCCGCCGCGCGCCAGCGGCCCGCCGCGTCGCGCGTCAGCCGGAACCGGGCGACCAGGCCCTCATGGGTGTCTTCGCCGTTGGCGGCCGGATTGGCGATCTGGTTGCCCATGCCGTACACGACCCACTTGCCGTTGATCCGGTCGAACGGCTGCACGACGTGCACGTGGTCGCCGATGATCAGGTCGACGTCGGGTGAGGCGAGCAGGCGGCGGGCCAGCGCCCGCTGCTCGTCCGTGGGCGCGTGCCGGTACTCCTCGCCCCAGTGCAGGCTGACGATGACGATCGCGGCGCCCTCCGCTCTGGCGCGGGCGGCGGCGTGCAGGATCGCGGGCGCGTCCAGCCCGGAATTGACCAGCCACGGCCGGCCGGCCGGGATCGGAACGCCGTTGGTGCCGTAGGTGTAGGAGAGCTGCGCGACCTTCACACCATGCGCGTCGACCATATTGGTGCGTTCGGCCTCGGCGGGGCCGCGTGCCGAACCGGTGTGCCGGACGCCTGCGGCGTCCAGGGCGCCGAGCGTCCGCCGTACCCCGGCGTCACCCTGGTCGAGGGTGTGGTTGGACGCGGTGGAGCAGGTGTCGTACCCGAGGTCGCGGACGGCGTCGACGATCTGCGGCGGCGAATTGAACTCGGGGTATCCCGCGAACGGGCCGCGGCGCGTGGCCACCGGGGTCTCCATATGGCAGATGCCGACGTCGGCGGTGTCGATGAGGGGGCGCAACTGGCTGAGCATGGGGAGGAAGTCCCAGCCGTGGTGGCCGCTCGCCGCGGCGTCCTCGGCCGCCTGCGTGATGAGCGGCTGGTGCAGGAGGAAGTCGCCGGTGGCCGCCACGGTGATCGTGCCGGGCACCCTGGCGGCGGCCGCAGGCCGATGGGACGGTGCATGGCGCACATCGCCCGTGCATCCCGCCACGACCGCGGTGACCGCCGCGGCCAGCAGGAACGCCGCCGTCCGGGAAGTTCTGGTCCGAAAAGAAATCTTCACGCGGACCGTCGTTCCTGGAGCAAGCGCGATCAACCGGCCAATGCTCAATAATGTGGTGCTTTTGGTGCTCGGCCAGTGCCGGAGAGAAGGTCCCTTTGTGGCTCGCTCGCCCGACAGTCCGGCAAATCGGGGAAATTCCTCCAAACTGGAAAAGGTGTCCGAGCGCGGTCGTAGGGGACGGGGGTGAGGGGCCCGGTCACGTCCGGGCCCCTCGGAAAGGTCACCGTGTGCTCGGTCGTCGGGGCTTCTCCGTCGGCCCGATCTTCGGCGTCGATACGGGGGGCAGTTCGTTCGTCCACTCGGCGACCAGGGTCGCGTTGCCGCCGTAGAGCCTCCTGCCGTTGACGACCTCTTCGATCGTGCCGGTCACCTTCGAGGTCCGCGGGTCGACGACCAGCATGTTCTTGCTGGGGCCGCGAAGCAGCAGGCCCTGCCCGCCGCTGACCGGGCCCAGGCTCTTGACGCCGGGAAGCGCGGCCAGCGCGCGGAACGCGGCGGAGCGGACCTTCGGCGGTGCGGGGGTCCCGGAGAGCAGGCCGACCAGCCCTCCCTCCAGGGCCGGCGCCATGGGGAGCCCCCGGTTGTAGGAGAGGAGCCGTGCCTTCAGCGCGGCGGGCCCGGTCGGCAGCTTCTGGATCTGCGTGAGGGTCAGCCGCTCGTCGGCGCCGAAGTCGAACCCGTCGGCATAGTGTCCGTAGGGGCCGTCGGGGTCGTTGTTCCTTACCGGGCCGCTCGACGAGCCCAGCCTGACCCAGGACCTCCCGTCGCGCCGGGCCCAGGTCTCGATGGTGTACGGGTGGGACCGGTCGGAGGTGTATCCCTTGATGTAGGCCATCTTGACGTGCCAGTACATACCGGACCCCTGCTGCGTCGCCAGGGCGGAGGAGGAGGCCGCGAGCAGGACCTGCTCGGCGGACATCCGGGCCCCCGGAGTCGCGACGGAGGCCGGGGGGCCGTTGGGCGTGGCGGTGGGACCGGTGTGGCCCGAGACGACCACGACCACGGCGGCCGCGGCGGCGGTGAGGCCGAGACCGCCCGCCGTCCACGCGGTCCTGTGCGAGCGGGCCGGGCCGTGGATCGCGTTCCCGAGCCGCCGCCGGCCCTGGTCGACGGCCTCCGGGGACTGGTCGGGCTCGTCCAGTGCGGTGGCGAGCAACTGAAGTTCATCCATGGAGATCCTCCTGGTCGATGACCTGACGGAGCTTGGCGCGGGCGCGGTTCAGACGGGAGCCGACCGTCCCGTACGAGATGTCGAGGGCCTGCGCCACCTCCTCGTGGGTGAGCTGGCCGAGAGCGACGAGGAGCAGCACATCGCATTCGCCCGGCGAGAGCCCCAGCAGCGCCTTCGCCAGCTTGGGCTTGGCCCGCTGGGCGGTGACGGCGGCGGCGACGCGGTTCTCGTGGCTGCCGGCCGTGGGCTCCGGCCGGTCGCGGCTCAGCGCGCGGTAGTGGCGCGCCTCCTTGCGGCGGTGCCGGGCCACGCAGTTCGTGGCGATGCCGAGCAGCCACGGTCGCAGGGCCCCGCGCGCCGGGTCGTAACGGTCGAGCATGCGGAACGCCGCGAGGAACGTCTCGGCGGTGACGTCGTCCGCGTCCTGCCGGTCCAGCCGCCCGGCCACATAGCGAAAGATGTCCCGGCGGTACCGGTCGTAGACCGCCTGGAACTCCTCCGGGTCCCGTCGGAACGCGGCCGCCAGTTCGGCGTCCCCCACCGCGTTGTCGTCGTCCACCTGGCCGACGCCCACCTTGCGCTCCTTGCGTGACCGGCGGCCCAGGTCGGCGGTCACGTGGCTGTATCCGTCATGCGGCGACCTCCAGGGTCGGAACGATCGTCCATCACCCCTTCTTCGCCGTAACGGCGTATCGCTTTCCGGATGTGGGAGGCGCTCCGGAGCCTGCGGGGGAGCCGTTCGTCCAGTTCGACGCGGACAGCGTCGTGGGCGGCCGCTCCCGCGGGGACGTTGACCGGCTTTCGCTCCAGGTGTTAAACATGTCCCCTCCTCATCTGCTGAACGACTATTCAGCACCCATCGATTAAAACGTTTTAATAAGGAGTGGCCCGTGGCAGCCGTCCCCCCACCCCGGCGGCGCGTGCTCCGCCGAAGCCTCGCGGGCACCGCGGGTCCGGAGATCGCAGAGACGGGGATCTCCGGCACGCCGGCGCGGTCCGCCCGTGGACGCGGCGTCAAGAAGGCGCTCGTCACAGGAGCTACGGCCTTCGGCATGAGCCTCTGCCTGACCGCCGGTTCGCTCACCGCGGCACCTGCCTCCCCGGCCCGCGCCACCGCCGCCGCGCCGGATCACGCACCGGTCCTGACCGCCGCTGCCTTCCAGCATCCGCCCGCGAGCGTGCGGCCCAAGTACCGGTGGTGGGTGCCGCTCGCCGACACCGACGACGGCGAACTGCGCACGGAGGTCGGGCAGATCGCGGCGTCGGGCGCCGGGGGCGTGGAGGTGGCCCCGTTCGGCGTTCCCGGAGCCGGGAACCAGGAGGCCGGCTTCCTGAAGACCTATGGCTGGGGCACCGCGTTGTGGGCGCACAAGCTGCAGGTCATCATCGCCGAGGCGAACAGGTACGGGTTGACGGTGGACCAGAACATGGGCCCGCACTACCCCCCGACGGTGCCCACGGTCAAAGACGTCAACGACCCGGCGGCCGCGCAGCAGCTCGTGTACGGATCGGCGCTGGTCAAGGCGGGAACGTCCGTCCAGGGAACGCTGCCCGCGCCCGGCTCGGGCGTGCCCGCCGGAGCGAGGACGACACTCGTCGCCGTGGTGGCCGCGAAGTGCGCCGAAGACTCCTGCCCCTCGGCCGAGGGCGGGGCGCGGAAGCTGGATCGCTCCACCGTCACCGATCTGACCGAGAAGGCGAAGAACGGCGGCCTCACCTGGACCGCGCCGGCAGGATCGGGCACCTGGGCGCTGCTCGCCTTCTACCAGACCGCGGACGGCCTCACCAAGACCGCCCTGTCCGCGACATCGCCGAACTACGTCGTCGACCACCTGAGCGGCACCGGAGTGAAGGCGGTCGCCTCCTTCTGGGACTCGGCGATCCTCACCCCCGCGACCCGGCGGCTCCTGAAGCGGATGAACGGCCGCGGGGCCATCTTCGAGGACTCGCTGGAGATGGGGTCCAACCAGCTCTGGACGTGGGACTTCGCGAGCCAGTTCGCCAAGCGCCGCGGCTACTCCGTCGCCGACGCGCTCACGGCGCTCACCGGCGCCGGCGCGCAGGGGACGGCCACGCCGGCGTTCGACTTCAGCGACGGCAGCGGGGCCCGCTTCCGGCGGGACTACCGCCAGACCTGGAGCGACCTCTACATCGAGCGGTATGTGGCCGGCCTGCAGCGCTGGGCCGAGTCACGCGGGCTGACCTACCGTGCCCAGCCCTACGGCGACCCCATCGAGAGCGGTCGCGCCGCGCAGGTGACGGGCGTCCCCGAAGGCGAGTCGCTCGACTTCGGCAGCCCCAACCCCTACGGCGCCGAGCAGGACTACAAGGTCCTCGCGGGCGGCGCCCACGCCGTCGGCACGGACCGGGTCTCGACCGAGTGCTGCGCCGTCTTCAACGGCGCCTACCGCTCCACCGTGGCGGGCCGAGACCTCAACCAGGACATCAAGTCCGACCAGCCGTGGGTCAACGGCGACGCCCAGAACGGCAACCTCGACACCGCCTACAAGGCGTTCGCCGGAGGCGTCACCCAGGTCGTCTGGCACGGCTTCGCCTACAAGGACGCGCCGGCCGGGCTCGCTTCGCCGAACCCCGGTGAGGGCGGCGCATGGCCCGGCTACAACCCGTGGAACATTCGCGGCTACCTCAATGTCGGGGAACTGTTCGGCCCCCGCATCCCGCAATGGCAGGACTACCGCGCCGTCAACGACCACCTTTCCCGTCTGCAACTCGTCCTGCGGCAGGGCGAACCGCGCCTGGACCTGGCCGTCTATTACCAGGACCTCGGCCTCGCGGGGCAGAGCGTCAGCCCGCAGGAGAGCCCGGGGCACATGCTCGGCGTCGACTCGGCCACCGCGGCCGCGGGCTACACCTACGAGTACCTGACACCAGGCACGCTCAGTCGGGCTACCTATAAGGGCCACCGCCTACTCCCGGACGGTGCCGCCTACAAGGGCCTCGTCCTGAACGAGCAGACGACCATCACCACCGACGCCGCCGCGCGCATCCTCGCTCTCGCCCGTAAGGGCCTGCCCGTCTTCATCGTCGGCGCCGCCCCCTCGGCCGCGCCCGGTGCGGCCACCACACGCCAGGACGCGCAGGTCAAGTCTCTGGTCGCGCAACTGCTGCGCCAGCCCAGCGTCAAGCACCTGACCGAGGAGGCCGGCCTGCCCGCGGCCCTGAACAGCGCCGGGCTGCGCCCCGACGCCAAGGCGGCCTCGTCCACGGGAGCGCTCGAGACAGTGCACCGCAACTCGGACGGCACCGACTACTACTTCGTCTACAACCGGTCCGCCTCCACGGTCGACACTGAGCTCTCTCTCAACGGCGACGGACGTCCTTACCGGCTCGACAGCTGGAAGGGCACCATCGACCCGATCGCCGCCTACGCCGAAGGCGGCGGCTCCATCAAGGTACCCACGAAGCTGGCCCCCTACGGCACGACCGTCATCGCGGTGACCCATACGGGATTCGCCGCCAAGCCCGGCGGCAGGCACGCCGTCAGCGCCACGACGGACGTCCGCTATGACGGCGACGGGTCCCTGGTGGCACGTGCCACCAGCGCAGGCGCCTACACCGCCGCCCTCGACAACGGCCGTACCGCCTCCGCCGCCATCAAGGACGTCCCGCCGCCGCGGACCCTGACGTCCTGGCGCCTTTCCGCAGAGTCGTGGACGCCGGGCGGCGGGCAGGACAAGACCACCAGGACCACGCTTCCCGCGACCGAGGTGACCGCACGTGCGGACGGCAGCCTGCCGGCCTGGAACGAGATCACAGCCCGTCCGGAGCTCGGCCACGCCTCCGGCATCGGCACCTACACCACCGCCGTCGTGATGCCCGCCGACTGGAACGAGCGCAACGGCGCCTACCTCGACCTCGGCAAGGCGGTCGACACCGTACGCGTGGAGGTCAACGGCCATCCCGTCGGCGGCATCGACCAGAGCGACGTCAGCCGCATCGACCTCGACGGCCTGCTGCGCCCCGGCTCCAACACCGTCACCGTGACCGTTTCGACCACCCTCTACAACGCCGTCAAGGCCGGCGGAGGCGCGACCTACCGCGCCCCCGACCAGCGGACCGGGCTGCTGGGCCCCGTCGTACTGACCCCGTACGCCGAATCCCCGCTGCGCTGAGGGAGCACCGCCCAGCCGACGGACTTCCCGGCCTCCGCCCCGGTCGATACCCGGGGCG
>NZ_JBEYYT010000081.1:0-28649 GCF_040645715.1 Spirillospora sp. NPDC046719
CCCGGCCCGGCCGGCGGGTCGGGCAGCGGGCCGGGCGGTTCCGGCGGTGTGCCGAAGCGCCCGCTGATCATCGCGGGCGCCGCCGTCGCCGCGCTGGCCGTCGTCGCCGCGGTCGTGGCGTTCACCGTGCTCCGCCCGGACGGCCCGCCCGACAAGCTCGCCACCGTGTTCAGCGACGACTTCTCCAGCCAGGACTCCGGCTGGAGCGGCGGCGCCTACACCAGCCAGTACGGCTACCAGGACGGCAAGTACTGGCTCGACGTCGACAACTACAGCTCCTCGCGGTCGCGGGACGTGCCCAAGGACCCCAAGGACGTCCCGGAGAAGATGCTGATGACCGTCACGGTCACGGTCCGGCAGGGCGCGCCGGACGCGCACTACGGCATGGCGTGCCGGTCGGGCGACGACGGCAAGCAGCAGTACACGTTCCTCGTCCGGCACGACGGCAAGGGCGCGACGCTCCGCAAGACCAGCGCCGCCCTCGGTTCCAAGGAGCTGGCCTCGCCCGATTCCGTCCCGGGCTTCGCCAAGAAGGGGCCGAACAAGGTGCAGGTCGCCTGCGAGGGCGAGGACGGCGGCAAGAAGGTCCGGCTGCGGCTCTGGGTGAACGGGAAGCAGGTCGTCGACAAGACCGACGCCGACCAGCCGCTGCCGAACGGCGGGGCGAGGCTGCAGATCGAGCGGGGCGGCAACCAGGCCGACAAGAGCGTCGTCGGCTTCGACGACTTCGACCTCTCCAAGATCACCGGCTGACCGGGCGCACCCGGCCGGCCCGGCGTCACCCGTCGGCGGGCAGGTAGCCGGCGATCCAGCGGGCCAGCTCGGCGAACACCGCGCCGCGGGCGGGCTCGGCCGACAGCGTCAGGTCGTGCAGCCCGCCGTCGATCCGGACGAGGGTGACGTGCGGGCCGAGCCGGGGCGCCCACTTCGCCATGTGCGCGACGTCCAGGACGGCGTCGGCGCCGGTGACGTCGAGCACCTTGCGGGTGAGCCGGACGCTGCGCGCGGACGCCATCACCAGGACGGGCACGTCGATGTCCAGCCCGCGGTGCGCGCGCAGCTGGCCGCGCCGGATCGCGGCGAGCCACGCCGCGCGCACCGGGAACCCCTCGATCGGCTTCCAGGCGAGATCGAAGTCCCATTCGCCCTCGTGGTCGCGGTGGATGCTGCGCGGGTACCGGTCGTTCACCCCGGCGGGCAGCTCCGCCTTCGGGAACCGGGGCCGCAGCGCCCGCGCCAGCCCCGCGCCGATCGCGCGCATCGCCGGGGACTCGTTGATGTCGAGGAACGGGCTGTTCAGGAACACCCCGTCGATCAGGCCCTTGCCCTTCGCCCGGTCGGCCCAGAGCGCGGCGATGAGCCCGCCGGTGGAGTGCCCGTTCAGCAGCAGCGTGCCGTGCCCGTCCACGTCCCGGACGATCCGGACGGCCTCGTCGATCTCCGGGAAGTACTCCGTCAGGCTCTCGACGTAGTTCGGGGTCTGGTGCGGCCGCAGCGCCCGCCCGTACTTGCGCAGGTCGAGGGCATAGAAGTCGAAGCCGAGGCCGAGGTAGAAGTCGGCGAGGTGGGCCTGGAAGAAGTAGTCGACGAACCCGTGCAGGTACAGCACGGCCCGGCGGGACGGCTCCGCGCCGCGCCGCCGGACGAGGGTCGCCACGACCTCGCCCTCGGCGTCGTGTCCCATCGGCAGCTCGATCGCCTCGTATCCGGGGCCGAGCACGTCCTCCGTCACGTCCATCGCGTCTCCTTCGCCGTACCGCCCGCCCACAGCGTACGGCCAGGGCGCGTGCCGCTCGGAGCCCCCTATCCGGACGTCCGATATGTCGGTCGCAGAGGTCCGGAAGTCCCCTAAGGTGAGTGACGACCCCGTCACGGGTCGCGACCCCCGGCAGCGGACACGGAACCAGGAGCGATGACCGACACCACCGACGACCGCTCGACCCGGCTGCGGACGGGACTGCGCCGCCGCCACATGACGATGCTCGCCATCGGCGGCGCGGTGGGCGCGGGCCTGTTCGTCGGCAGCGGCGCCGTGATCGGCACCGCCGGGCCCGCCGCCGTCGTCTCGTACGCGGCGGCCGGCGTCCTGGTGCTGTGCGTGCTCCGGGCGCTCGGCGAGATGGTGGTGGCGCGGCCGGTCGCCGGGTCGCTCGCCGAGTACGCGCGGATGGCGCTCGGCCCGTTCGCGGGGTTCACGATCGGCTGGCTGTACTGGTACCTGTACGTGATCCTCGTCGGCGCGGAGGCGACGGCCGGCGCGGCGATCCTGGCGGGCTGGATCGACCTGCCGCAGTGGTTCCTCGCCGCCGCGCTGCTGGTGGTGATGACGGCGGTCAACCTGGTCTCGGTCCGCTCGTTCGGCGAGTTCGAGTTCTGGTTCGCCTCGATCAAGGTCGCCGCGATCCTGGTGTTCCTCGTGCTGGGCGTGCTCTGGGTCGCCGGCCTGTGGCCCCACTCCCCCGGCGGCCTGGACGTGCTCACCGGGCACGGCGGCTTCGCCCCCAACGGCGTCAAGGCGATCTTCACGGCGATCGTGGCGGTGATGTTCGCGTTCGGCGGGACCGAGATCGTCACGGTCGCCGCCGCCGAGAGCGAGGAGCCGGGCCGCGCCGTCGCGAAGGCGACCGGCAACGTGCTGTACCGCGTCGCGCTGTTCTACGTGCTGTCCATCCTGCTCGTCGTGTCGATCCTGCCGTGGAACGACGCCAAGGTGCTGACCAGCCCGTTCGTCAGCGCCCTGGACCGGCTGGACGTGCCGGCCGCCGGCACGGTGATGCAGGCGGTGATCCTCACCGCGGTGCTGTCGGTGCTGAACTCGGCGATCTACGTCTCGTCCCGGATGCTGTACGTGCTGACCCGGGACGGGGACGCGCCCGCCGGGCTGGTGCGGCTGAACCGGCGCGGCGTCCCCGTCCGCGCGATCCTGCTCGGCACGGTCGCGGCCTGGGGGGCGGTGATCGCCTCGTACACCTCGCCCGACCAGGTCTTCAAGTTCCTGATGAACTCGATCGGGGTCGTCCTCGCGTTCGTCTACGTGTCGATCATGCTGTCCGAGCTGCGGCTGCGCGCCCGGCTCCGGCGCGAGGACCCGGGCAGCCTCACCTACCGCATGTGGCTGTACCCGTACCTGTCGTGGCTGGTCGTCGCCGCGCTGCTGGCGGTGCTGGTGTCGATGGCGTTCATGCACGCCCAGCGGTCGCAGCTGATCGCCTCGCTCGTCAGCCTCGCGGTGGTCGCCGCCTGCTACCCGCTGCGCGCGCGGTTCGGCCGCAAGCCGCCCGTCACCGCTCCGCCGGCCCTCACGAAGGCGCCCTAGTCCTTCCTGCCGGTCGCGGCGATGGTGACGCCGAGGCCGATCATCATCAGGCCGCCGGTGCCGCCGATCGCGGCGAGCCGGCGCGGCGACCGGGCGAACCAGCCGCGTGCGGCGCCGGCGGCCAGCCCCCAGCAGCTGTCGCACAGCAGCGCGATCACCACGAAGATCAGCCCGAACACGAGCATCTGCAGCGGCACGTGCCCGCGCCCGCGGTCCACGAACTGCGGCAGCACCGCGGCGAAGAAGACCGTCGTCTTCGGGTTGGTGGCCCCGACGACGAAGCCCTGCCACAGGTCGCGGGCGCGGCTGCGGCCGGACGCGCCGCCCGCGCCGCCGATCGCCTCGGTCAGCGACCGGCGGTTCCGGAACGCCTGGACGCCGAGGTACACGAGGTAGGCGGCGCCCGCGAGCTTCAGCGCGGTGAACACCACGACGGACCGTTCCACGATCGAGCCGATCCCCAGCGCGACGGCGGCGACCAGCGCCAGCGCGCCGATCTCGTTGCCGACGACGCTGGTCAGCGCGGTGCCGCGGCCGTGCGCGAGGGCCCGGCCGACGACGAACAGCACCGTCGGGCCGGGGATCACGATGATGGCCAGCGCCATCGCGGAGAAGGCGAGCAGGTGTCCGGTCGACATCATGGACGAACAGTACGCACCGGACTTCCCGCCCGCCCACCGGTTTTCACGCGGTCTCGACCCGCCAGGTCGCGCCGGACGCCTCCAGGAAGCCGAGGAGATCGGCCGGGTCGAACGCCTCGGCGGGCGTGCGGGTCCCGGCGGGCGCCCCGTCCGCGACGAGCCGCCGCGCGCCCTCGACGGCGATCACCGCGGTGGTCCCGTACGCGTCCGTCCCGGTGACCACGCCGCGCACGGTCCGCCCGGACGGGTCGGACGCCTCGGCCAGCATGAGCCACCGGGCGCCCGCCCGGGACGCCTCGTCCGGACGCTCCGGGACGCTCTCCACCGCTTCGCTGGTCAGGCTCCCGAACAGGGCGGCGACCTCGGTACGGATCGCGGCCCGGACGCGCCGCGCCCGTACATGGCGCGGGACGGTGACGACGCCGGGCAGCGCGAAGGGCGCGACCGCGACCTTCTCCGGCTCGCCGGGCAGGGCGATCGTCCGGCCGGTGTCGCCGGCGGGCGCGGGAACCCAATCCCCGTCGCGGTACTCCAGCGGCGCCGCGCCGTCGGCCGCCGCCATCGACCGCGCGGTGCCGCGCGACACCGCACCGGGCCGCCGCAGGTCGGCGACCAGCAGGTCGTCGACGACGTCGAGCCGGGCGGCGACGAGCGCGGCGATCAGGTCGCCGGGCCCGCCGTCGTCGGCCAGGCCCGGGACGACCGTCACCCCCGCGCGCGCGGCGTCCGCGCCGAACGCGTCGAGGACGTGCCGCAGGTAGCCCTGCTCGCCCGTGGTGTCGACGTAGTGGCTTCCGGCGGCGATCGCGGCCCGTACGACCGGTTCGCCCCACAGCGCGAACGGTCCCGCGCAGTTGATCACGGCGTCGCAGTCGCGGAACGCCTCGGTGAGGACGGCGTGGTCCCGGAGGCCCGCGATCCGGAGGTCGGTGTCCGGCGCGCCGGCGCGGTCGGCGGCCGCGTGCAGGCGCTCGCGGTCGCGTCCCACGGCGACGGCCTCGATCCCCCGGCGGCGCAGTTCGGCGAGCGCCAGTCCTCCGGTGAACCCGCTCGCTCCGTAGACGGCGATTCTCATGGTGCCTCCCTGTCGATGTGCTCTCTGCGATCACCGTAGGGAGAGCGCGGGAGACTCCCCATGCCTGAGGATCCAGCCACCATGTCCATTCGTCTCGCGGCCGGATGCCTCGCGATACGGTCGGACACATGGACGTGCTCAGCGACGCGATCTCCGCCATGCGGCTCGGGCGGCCGCACTCCTCGCGCACCGTCCTGGACGCGCCGTGGGGCGTGCGGTTCGAGCCGCAGAAGGGCGCGGGCTTCCATGTGCTGCTCAAGGGCGCCTGCTGGCTGATCCCCACGGTGGGCGATCCGGTCCGGCTCGGCGTGGGAGACGTCGCGTTCCTGCCGCGCGAGCTGGGCCACGGCCTCGCGGACGTCCCTGAGCGTCCGCTGGCCGACGCGCGCTCCCTGATCCGCCCGCAGGCCGCGGGCGGGCTTGATACCGACGGCCACGGCACGGGCGACCACCGCACGGGCGACCACGGCGCGGACGGCCGTACGGAGATGCTGTGCGGCGCATACCAGCTTGACCAGTCCCGGGTGCATCCGCTGCTCGCCGAACTCCCCGACGTCGTCCACATCCCGGCGCGGATCGGCAGGCATCCGTCGCTGCGCGGCGCGATCGAGCTGCTCGGCCGCGAGCTGGACGGCGGGACGCGGCACGGCGGCGACGCCGCGCTGCCCGCGCTGCTGGACATCGTGCTGCTCTACATGGTGCGCGCCTGGTACGAGGACCGTCCGGCGGACGAGGCGACGGGCTGGGCGGCGGCGCTCCGCGATCCGGCGGTCGCGGCGGCGCTGCGGAGCGTGCACGACGAACCGGGCCGGCCGTGGACCGTCCGGTCGCTGGCCGAACGGGCGGGGCTGTCCCGCGCCGCGTTCGCGCGCCGCTTCACCGCCACGGTCGGCGCGCCTCCGCTGGCGTACGCGACGTGGTGGCGGATGACGGTCGCCGCGCGGCTGCTGCGGGACACCGACCTGCCGCTGCGGGCCGTCGCGGAGCGGGTCGGGTACGCGTCGGAGTTCGCGTTCGCGAAGGCGTTCAAGCGGGAGTTCGCGGAGGCGCCGGGCCGGTTCCGGGACGCGGCGAGCGGAGATGACCGGCCCTGGCCGGACGAATGATCGTGACCTAGGCCACATTCCCGGCATACGGTGATCGCATGTCCGCCCCCGCCGGCGCCGCGTCCGGGCCCGTAGGCGTCACGTCCCCGGACGGCCCGGCGCAGGTCGCCTGGCGGCCCGTGCTGCTGATGGCCGGCGCGCTCGGCGCGCTGCTGCTCGCGGTCGCCGCCCGCTACGGCTACCACCGCGACGAGCTGTACTTCCGCGTCGCCGGACGGCACCTGGCCTGGGGCTACCCCGACCAGCCGCCGCTGCTGCCGCTGCTGACCCGCGCCGCGACCGCGGCCTTCGGCGACACGCTCGTGGCGCTGCGCGTCCCCGCGGCCGTCTTCGCCGCGGCGGGCGTCGTGGTCGCCGCGCTCACCGCGCGGGAGATGGGCGGCGGGCGCCGCGCCCAGCTCCTCACCGCCGCCTCCTACGCGGTGTGCCCGTTCGCGGTCGCGGTGGGCCACAGCTTCTACACCGCGACGCTCGACCTGCTGCTGTCGACGGCGCTGGTGTGGCTCGTCGTCAGGTGGGTGCGGACGTCCGACCAGCGGATGCTGCTCGCGGCCGGCGCGGTCGCGGCGGCGGCGCTGAACGTCAAGTACCTGGCCGGGTTCCTGCTCGCCGCGATCGTCGCGGGCCTGCTCGTCTCCGGACCCCGCGACTTCCTGCGCCGCCCGATGCTCGCGGCCGGCGCCGCGGTCGTCGCGGTCGCGGTGCTGCCCGGGCTCGTGTGGCAGGCCCGGCACGGGTGGCCGCAGATCGACATGGCCGGGAAGATCGCGGACAGCGGCGACTTCGCCGGGCGGCCCGGCTTCGTCCCGTTCCAGATACTGATGACCGGGATCGTGCCGTCCTGGCTGTGGATCTACGGGCTGTGGCGGACGTACCGGTCGGACGCCCTGCGCCCGTTCCGCTTCCTCGGCCACGCGTACCTGCTGCTGAACGTCGTGTTCATCGCGACCGGCGGCAAGCCGTACTACCTGGCCGGGCTGTGGCCGGCGCTGTGGGCGGCGGGCGCCGTCGAGGTCGAGCGGCACGGCGCGCCGCGCTGGTGGGGCTGGGCGGCGACGGTCCCGGCGTACGCGGTGACGGCGGTGTGCAGCGTCGCGCTGACGCTGCCGGTGTACCCGGTGAAGTGGCTGGCCGGCACGCCGCAGCCGGTCATCAACGCCGACTCCGCCGAGACGGTCGGCTGGCCCCGCTTCGCGCGGGAGGTCGCGCGCGTCTACCGGACGCTGCCGCCGGACGAGCGCGCCAGGACCGTGATCGTGACGGGCAACTACGGCGAGGCCGGGGCGCTCGACCGGTACGGCCCGAAGCTCGGCCTGCCCCGCGCCTACAGCGGGCACAACGGGTTCTGGTACTTCGGCCGCCCGCCCGACACCGGTGGCCCCGCGATCGTCGTCGGCCCGGACACCGTCGCCGACGGCTCGTCGCTGAGCCGCTACTGGACGGACGTCCGCCCGGTGGGCCGCATCGACGACGGTGTCGGCCTCGACAACCAGGAGCAGGGCAAGCCGGTATGGGTGTGCCGGGGGCAGCGCGCGCCCTGGACCCGCCTGTGGCCCGAGTTCAAGAAGCTCGGCTGACCCGGGGCGTCAGCACGGCACGCGGCTCGCCTCGGCGGCGGGAGCGGCCGACGGCACCGTCCGGTCGCGGCGGTCGCGGCGGTCCAGCGCGCCGCCCACCAGCGCGGACGCGAACCCGGCGGCGCCGAGCAGGGCGGCCACCCAGAGCGTGGAGGTGTACCCGAGCCCGGCCCCGATCGCCAGCCCGGCGAGCGCGGGGCCGACCGCGTTGCCGAGGTTGAAGGCCGAGACGTTCGCGGCGGACGCCATGGTCGGCGCGGCGGCCGCCCTCTCCACCACCCACATCTGCAGCGGCGGGATCGTGGCCGAGGCGACGACGCCGAAGACGGTCAGCGTCGCCACCGCCGCGATCCGGTCGTGCGAGGTCACCAGCAGCACCGCCGACAGCGCGGTCAGCCCGGCGAGCGCGGCGAGGACCGTGGGCAGCAGCGCCCGGTCGGAGTAGCGGCCGCCGAGCGGGCCGCCGGCCAGCATCCCCGCGCCGAGCAGCGTCATCACCACCGGGACCGCGCCCTTGCCGAACCCGGTGACGTCGGTCAGCAGCGGCGCCACGTAGGTGACGACGGCCAGCACCGGCGCCCAGCCGAGCGCGGTGGTGGCGAGCGCCAGCCACATCCGGCCGCTGCGGAACACCGCCATCTCGTGCCGCAGCCCGCCCTGCGGGCGCGGACCGGACGGGACGAGCAGCGCGATCCCGGCGAGCGCGACGACGCCGATCCCGGCGACCGTCCAGAACGTGGCGCGCCAGCCGAGCTGCTGGCCGAGGAACGTGCCGAGCGGGACGCCGAGCACGTTCGCCAGGCTGATCCCGGTGAACATCAGCGCGACGGCCCGCGCGCGGCGCTCCGGCGCGACGAGCTCGGCGGCGACGACCGCGCCGACGCCGATGTAGGCGCCGTGCGCGAACGAGGCGACGATCCGCGCCGCGAGCAGGACGCCGAAGCCCGGCGCGAGCGCCGACAGCAGGTGCGCGGCGACGAACAGGGCCATCAGGCCGACGAGCATCGTCTTGCGGGGTAGCCGCGCGCCGAGGGCGGTGACCAGCGGAGCGCCCACCACGACGCCGAACGCGTAGCCGGACACCAGCAGCCCGGCGGCGGGGATCGAGGTGTGGAAGTCGGACGCGAGGTCCGGCAGCAGCCCGGCGATGACGAACTCGGTCGTGCCGATGCCGAAGGCGCCCAGCGCGAGGGCCAGCAGCGCGAGGGGCATGAGGGATCTCCTCGGGTAGAGTAGGCGGCGCCTGCAACAGCAAGCGCATGCATTTATTGCGCAAGCATGTATTTGCAGACGCCTGCTATATCACCATGCAAGTACCTGGCGCGCAACACGAGGAGGCGTGAGCCATGTCACCCGCCCAGCCGTCCGGCGCCCCCACCGGCACGGGCGACCGCGCCCAGGGCTGGCGGACCCTCGCCGCCCTGCACGCGCGCATCGAGGACGAGATCGAGCGCGCCCTCCAGCGGCGGCACGGCCTGAGCGTCAACGAGTTCTGCGTGCTGCACCACCTCGCCGGGCCCGACGGCCGGCACGTCCGGATGCAGCAGCTCGCCGACAAGCTCGTGCTCAGCCAGAGCGCGACGACCCGCCTGGTCGCCCGGCTGGAGAAGCGCGGCCTGCTCACCCGCGTGCTGTCGGAGGAGGACCGGCGCGGCATCTACGCCGAGGCCACCCCGGAGGGCCACGAACTGCACGCCGCAGCCGCCCCGACGCACAACGCCGCGCTCGATGACGCGCTGGCCGCGGCGGCCCGGCTGCCGGAGCTCGCACCGCTGGTCGCGGCGCTGGAAGGGCTGGCGAATCTGAAGGTGTGACGGCGGCCGGGCTCAGCCCGTCAGGATCTCCCAGGCCGTGCCGCGGCGGACCAGCAGGTCATGGGTCAGCAGGCTCCCGGCGGGCACGTCCCACGCCGGGTCCGCGACGCCGTCGCCGCGGTTCTCCGCCCACACCTGGCCGACCGCCCAGCGCAGCTTGTCGACGCCGTCCGGGTGCCCGGTGCCGGACGCCACGAACACGTCCCGCGCGGGGGCCGCGACGACGAGGTCCCCCTCCACGTCCTGCGCGAGCTTGTCGAGGAACCCCTCGTCCAGCAGCAGCGCCGCCTCCAGGCCGCCCCGTCGCGACGGGGCGCCCATCGGGCCGGGCTCGCCGAGCGTCACCGTCACCGCGCGCACGTCCGGGTACCAGCTGAGGCCGAGCTCCGGCCTGCGGTCCCGCAGGTTGATCACCGCCTGCCGGCGCAGGTCGCCGGCCGCGACGCCGAGCTCGGCGCAGTGCCGCGGCGCCACGTGCTCGTAGCGGCGGCCCGCCACCGCCGACTCGTCGGCGATCTCCAGCGCGTAGGTGACGTACAGGTCGCCGGCGAACGCGTCGCGGACCGGCTCCTCGTCCGGCGGCAGCGGGAACTCCAGCTGGATCTCCGCCGGAACCCGCGCCTTCATCAGCGGGACGATGAGACTGGACCGCTCGTCCGTCACCGACATTCCTCTCGTACCGACTGCCTCGCACGCGATCGCAACGCTGAGGTCGTTGAGGCTCGAGCTTAGTACGGGTGCGGGAGGGGCCGGACTGCCCCGCGCGGCGCGGGTGTGATCGCGCGGGCACGGTGGGTAGTGATCGTGGCGGAGGGGACGTGAACTTCTGGGAGTACCTGGGCAGCCGGCGCGAGCGGCTCCAGTTCGAGACCTGGCAGCACGCCAGCATGGTGTTCCAGTGCGTGCTGGCCGCGCTGGTGCTCGGGCTGCTGATCGGGCTGGCCGTCTACCGCAGCGGCCGGCTCTCGGCGGTGGCCACCAGCACCGCCGGGGTGGTCTTCACGATCCCGTCGCTGGCGCTGCTCGGCCTGCTGATCACGCCGCTCGGCCTCGGGGTGGCGCCGAGCGTCGTCGCGCTGACCCTGTACTCGCTGCTGCCGATCGTGCGGAACACCGTCGTCGGGCTGGCCGGCGTCGACAGGACGCTGGTGGACGCGGCGCGCGGCATCGGGATGACCCGCACCGCGATCCTGCTGCGGATCGAACTGCCCCTCGCGTGGCCGGTGATCCTCACCGGCGTCCGGGTGAGCACGCAGCTCGCGATGGGGATCGCGGCGATCGCCGCGTACGTGTCCGGGCCGGGGCTCGGCGAGCAGATCTTCTCCGGGCTGGCCCGGCTCGGCGGTGCCAACGCGATCAACATGACGCTCGCCGGGACGGTGCTGATCATCATCCTGGCGCTGCTGTTCGACGGGTGCTTCGTCCTGATCGGGCGGCTGACGACCCCGCGGGGCGTCCGTGTCTGAGGGCGGCGTGCGGGATGCCGGCGGCACGGCGGCGGCCGCGGGCGACGACGACGGCGCCGGGCGCGGCGGGATCCGGCTGATCAACGTCACCAAGCGGTACCCCGGGCAGGCCACCGCGGCCGTCGACGACGTCACGATGACGATCCGCAGTGGCGAGATCGTCGTGCTGCTCGGCCCGTCCGGCAGCGGCAAGACCACGATGATGCGGCTCATCAACCGGCTGATCGAGCCGACGTCCGGGAAGATCTTCGTGGCGGGGCGGGACGCGATGGGCCTCGACCCGACGGAGCTGCGCCGCCACATCGGCTACGTCATCCAGAACGCCGGGCTGTTCCCGCACATGACGGTCGCGACGAACGTCGGCCTCGTCCCACAGATGCTGAAATGGGACAAGAAACGGATCGCGGCCCGCGTCGACGAGCTGCTCGACCTCGTCGACCTCGATCCCTCCCAGTACCGCGACCGGTACCCGCGCGAGCTGTCCGGCGGCCAGCAGCAGCGCGTCGGCGTCGCGCGCGCGCTCGGCGCCGACCCTCCCGCCATGCTGATGGACGAGCCGTTCGGCGCCCTCGACCCGATCACCCGCGGGAACCTCCAGGACTCGCTGCTGCGGCTCCAGGAGGAACTCGGCAAGACGATCGTGTTCGTCACCCACGACATCGACGAGGCGCTCAAGCTCGGCGACCGCATCGCGATCCTCGACAAGGGCTCGCGCGTCGCGCAGTACGCGACCCCGCAGGAGATCCTGCTGAACCCGGCCGACGCGTACGTCGAGCAGTTCCTCGGCGGCGGGCAGGCGATGCGGCTGCTGCAGTTCAGCCGGGTCGCGGACGTGCCGCTGCAGGAGGTGCCGCGGGCGCGGACCGGCGACGACGCGGCGGAGGTCCGGCGCCGGATCGAGGGCGGCGAGACCGGCTTCGCGATCGTCCTGGACGAGCGGGACCGGCCCGTCCGCTGGGCCCATCCCGAGGACCTGGAGGGCGTCACCGGGCCGGTCGGCGAGCGCGGCATGGCCGTCGCACCGCCGATCCGGGCCCGCGACACCCTCCAGCAGGCCCTCGAGTCGCTGATCCAGATCGAGCACGAGTGGGTGCCGGTCGTCGGGCCGCGCGGCGTCTACCGCGGCACCGTCACCCTCGGCACCCTGCAGAACGCGATCAAGGAGATGAAGGACCGCGCGCGGACCCGGAGGCGGACCCCGTGAGCGCACCGCCGCCCGCCGCCCCTGCGCCGTCCGGGGAGGCGCCGGCGGAGAACCCGGGCGCCGCCGCCGAGCCGCGGCAGTCGCTGCACACCCCGACAGGGCGGTCCTGGCGGTCGTGGCTGGAGCCGGTCGCCATCGTCCTCATCGGCGCCGCGTGGCTGCTGTACGTGGAGAACTCGAACCTGGACAGCATCGCCGCCCGCAGCCTCGCGACACGCTACGTCGGGCGGAAGACCTGGGAGCACATCGAGCTGACCGTCGTGTCCACGCTCGTCGTGCTGGTGATCGCGATCCCGCTCGGCGTCCTGCTGAGCCGCTCGTGGGCGCGTCCCGCCACGCCGTTCGTGCTGGCGATCGCCAACGTCGGGCAGTCCGCGCCCGCGATCGGCGTGGTGGTGCTGCTCGCGGTGATCTGGGGCATCGGCTTCTGGACGGCCGTCGTCGCGCTCGTCGCCTACGGGGTGCTGCCCGCGCTCCGCAACACCATGGTGGGGCTCCAGCAGGTCGACCCGACCCTCACCGACGCGGGGCGGGGCATCGGGATGTCGCCGGGCACGGTGCTGCGCCGCGTCGAACTCCCGCTGGCGGCGCCGGTCATCCTGGCCGGCATCCGCACCACGCTGGTGCTCATGGTCGGGACGGCGAGCATCGCCGCGTTCATCAGCGGCGGCGGGCTCGGCGACCTCATCACCAGCGGCGTCAGCACCCAGCGCACCCCCGTGCTGCTCACCGGCTGCGTCCTCATCGCGCTGCTCGCGCTGCTGATCGACTGGCTCGGCGGGATGGCGGCCCGGGCCCTCGCCCCGAAGGGGCTGTGATGCGGCGCGGGCTCCTGGCGGCCGGCCTGGCGCCGGTACTGCCGCTCCTCCTCGCCGGATGCGGGCTCAAGCCGGCGTCGGCGTTCCTGCCGCACATCGAGCCCGGCAGCATCCGCCCCGTCCCGGACCTGAAGGACGCGACGATCCGGGTCACCTCGAAGGAGTTCACCGAGCAGATCATCCTCGGCAAGATCGCGGTGCTGGCGCTCACCGCCGCCGGCGCGAACGCGGTCGACCACACCAACGTGCAGGGCAGCGTCACCGCCCGCAAGTCCATCACCAGCGGGGACAACGACCTCGCCTGGGAGTACACCGGCACCGGCTGGATCACCTACCTAGGGCAGGAGAACCCGATCCCCGACCCGCAGAAGCAGTTCGAGGCCGTCCGCGACCTCGACATGAAACGCAACCACATCGCCTGGCTGGCGCCTCCGGCGCCGCTCAACAACACCTATGCGATGGCGGTCACGACCGCGAACCAGAAACGGTTCGGGCTCACCGACCTCTCCGACATGGCGAAAGTCCCGGCCGGTCAGCGGACGTACTGCGTCGACCCCGAATTCTTCGCCCGCAACGACGGGCTGCGCGGAATGCTCCAGGCGTACGGACTGTCCTACGGGTCGAGCGTCCCCGCCGGGAACGTGCGGCAGATGTCGTCGGGCGTCGTCTACAGCGCCACGTCGAGCGGGAAATGCACCTTCGGCGAGGTGTTCACCACCGACGGCCGCATCCAGGCGCTCCACCTGCACGTGCTCGGCGACAGCAAGCACTTCTTCCCGAACTACAACCCGGCCATCACCGTCCGCGAGACGGTATTGCGCGCGCATCCGGAACTCACGGGGCTCTTCGCGAAGATCAGCCCCCGGCTCACCACCGGCGTCATGCGGAACCTGAACAGCAAGGTCGACGTGAACGGCGACGACCCGGTGCTCGTCGCCCGCGACTGGATGCGCGAGCAGGGGCTCATCAAATAGCCGGGGCGCCCCCCGGCGGCACGACCGGCAGGCCGTCCGGCGCGCCCTTCTCGATGAGCCGCCACACGGCGTCGGTGTCGAGATGCCGCTCGACGAGGTCGCCCAGCGCGTCCAGCGTCGCTTCCCGCAGCGCGGCGAACGACACGTCCGGCGCCAGGGTGAAATCGCGTCCCGCCGTCTCCGCGACGTCCTTCAGGAAGGCCCGCCGGAATCCGTCGTTCTCCATGGCACCGTGCCAGGTCGTCCCCCAGACGGCGCCCACCCGGCACCCGTCGAGGAAGGGCTCGCCGCCTTCCACGGACACGATGCCGTGGTGGATCTCATAGGCGTCGACATTCTCGCCATAGGCGCTTCCCGTGGGCCGCCCGAGGGTCTTTTCGCTCTCGAAGACGACCCTTGTCGGCAGCAGGCCGAGCCCTTCGACGCGCCCGGTCCCCGATTCGACGCCGTCCTCGATCTCCCGCGCGAGCATCTGATGGCCGCCGCAGATGCCGAGCACCGGACGCCCTTCCCGGGCCCGCCGCACGATCTCGTCCGCCATTCCCCGCTCGCGCAGCCACGCCAGATCGCTGACCGTCGCCCGCGTCCCCGGCAGCACCACGAGATCGGCCTCCGCGAGGTCGCCCGCGCTGGCGGCGTACCGCACCACGACGCCCGGCTCGCAGGCCAGCGCGTCCAGGTCGGTGAAATTCGAGACGCGCGGGAACCGCACGACCGCGATCCGCAGCGTCTGCCTCCCGAAAGGCGCGGCGGCATCGGGACGCGGCGCGTCCAGGGCGAGAGTGTCCTCGGAATCCAGATAGAGCCCGAGCGTCCACGGCAGCACGCCCAGAACGGGACGCCCGGTGAGCCGCCGCAATTGCTCCAGCCCCGGCTCCAGCAATTCCTTCGCGCCCCGGAACTTGTTGACGACGAATCCCGCGATGAGCGCCTGATCGGCCGGCTCCAGCAGGGCGACGGTCCCGAACAGCGACGCGAACACCCCGCCGCGGTCGATGTCCCCGACCACGACGACCGGGAGGTCCGCCATTCTCGCGAGGCCCATGTTGACGATGTCCCCGGCGCGCAGATTGATCTCCGCCGGGCTCCCCGCGCCCTCGCAGACCACCACGTCGTACTCGCTCCGGAGCTGGTCCAGGCTCTCCTTCACGACCCCGCGGAGCCGTTCCTTGTGGTCGCCGTACTGGAGCGCGTCCACCTCGGCGACGGGCCGGCCCAGCACCACGACCTGGCTGCGCCGGTCGCTGCCCGGCTTCAGCAGCACCGGGTTCATCACCGCCCGCGGCTCCACCCCGGCCGCCTGCGCCTGCATGTACTGCGCCCGCCCGATCTCGGCGCCGTCCGCCGTCACCATCGAGTTCAGCGACATGTTCTGCGCCTTGAACGGCGCCACCTTCACGCCCCGCCGCGCCAGCCACCGGCACAGCCCGGCGGTCACCACGCTCTTGCCCGCGTCGGACGTCGTCCCCGCGACCAGCAGACCGCCGCTCACCGCGCCGCCCACACCAGCGCCGCCGCCGCGGCCGTCACCGCCGCCGACAACCGCACCGCCCGCCCGATGTCGCGGACCTCCGGAGCCCGCCCGTCCCCCATCTCGGGCCGCCGCTCCACCGCGCCGCCGTACGAGTTCGTGCCGCCCAGCCGGACCCCCAGCGCGCCGGCGAACGCGGCCTCGCACCGTCCCGCGTTGGGGCTCGGGTGGTTGCCGCCGTCCCGCCGCAGCACGCGCCACGCGTCCCGTCCCGAACAGAGGACGACGAGCATCCCCGTCACCCGCGCCGGAACCCAGTTCGCCGCGTCGTCCAGCCGCGCCGCCGCCCACCCGAACCGCTCGTAACGCCGATTCCGGTAGCCGACCATCGCGTCCAGGGTGTTGACGGCCCGATAGGCCAGCAGCCCCGGAATGCCGCCCACTGCCCCCCACACCAGCGGGGCGATGGCCGCATCCGACGTGTTCTCCGCCACCGATTCCACGGTCGCCCTGGCCAGTGCCGCCTCGTCCAATCCCTTGGGGTCCCGCGCGCACAAGTGCGGAAGCCGCCCCCGCGCGGCGTCCAGATCGCCCTCGTTCAGGACCCGCTCCATGGCGAGCCCTTCACGTCCCAAAGACGTCCCGCCCAGAACGGCCCACGTGGCGGCCGCAGTCAGCACGACCCTCAAAGGCCCCCGCGCCTTCCGTTCCAGCAGCAGCCCCGCGGCCACGGCACCGCTCACGAGAACCCCGGCGTAGACGACGCCCGCCGCCCGCGAATCCCGGTACACCAGCCGCTCGAACCCCGACGCCAACCGCCCGAACCCCGCGACCGGATGCCCCCTCCTCGGATCCCCGAGAAGCGCGTCCAGCGCCACCCCCAGAACCAGCCCTTCAGCAGAGCCGCGCATCAAGCTCATCCCAGTGACGCTCCAACCAGTCCTGCGCCCGCCGGATCCGCGGGCCCGCCCCACCCTGCCAGATCCGCGCCCAGCCGCCGCCCCGGGCCGCCCTCGCCCGCATCGCCTCGTACGACCGCTCGAACCGCACCCGCGCCGCCGGCAGCACCTCCCGCCGCCGCTCCCGGTCCAGCCCGTACGCGTCGCAGAAGATCCGCACCCGGCGCGCGACGTCCGCCCCGTAGAGGAGCGCGTCCCGGTCCGCCGGATCGGCGATCGGCGCCCAGTGCCGCAGCGCCGTCACCACGTCGTACAGCCGCGTCGTCGGCCGCGCCAGGTCGAAGTCGATCAGCGCCGCCGGGGCACCGTCCCGGAACACCACGTTCTCCGGCGTCACGTCGCAGTGCCCGATCAGCTCCGGCGGCCCGTCCAGATTGGACGCCTCCCGATCCCAGTCCCCCTCGGGCACCCCGTACGAGACCACCGCGTCGTGATACCGCCGCAGCAGCACGCCGACGCCTCGCAGCGCGTCCTCCGACACCGCGTACCTGGGCAGCGGCCGGTGCGGCACGTCGCCCGGAACCCAGCTGAGGATCTCCCGCCCGCGCTCGTCCACCCCGAGCACCCGCGGCGCCCCGTCGAACCCGGCCGCCTCCAGGTGCCGCAGCAGCCCGTGCACCGCCGCACTGTGCGCCCGAAGCGGCCTGCGCACCGTGTTCCCCACCCGCACCACGCCCTCCGTCACGTCTCCGCCGGAGAGCGGCACCTCGCTGTCCACCGCCACAGCACCCCAAGATATGGCCCTCCGCCCACCGCCCGGTCCCGACGCGTCCCCTGGTGGCCGCGTTATGGATGTGGAGCCGGAGGACGCTCCGCCTTACACTGTGTCCCGGCGTCCCGCCGGGCCGCCGAGCGCCCGTAGCTCAGCTGGATAGAGCATCGGTCTTCTAAACCGACGGTCGCGGGTTCGAATCCTGCCGGGCGCGCCACCCCCCACCAGCGCAAACGCGCGCTGTCAAGCCAAGATCAGGGCGGTCGCCCGCATGTCGCGGCCGTGTCCCATCGCGGTGAGCTGCCGGTGCCGGCGGCATCCAGGTGATCATCTTCTTGATCTCGACCGAACTTGAGGTCTTACGGTCCCCGCATGACCTGCACGTCGTGCAGGGCTCGCACCGCACGTGTTAGAGGGGGACTCCCATGACGACCGAGCAGCTTTCCGACGCCGAACTCGCCGGACAGCCCGCCGCGTACTGGACCGGTGTCGCCTACGAGGCGCTGATCGCCTACATCCGGGCCCGGCAGGCCGAAAAGGGCTACACCCAGCCCCAGTTCTGGCTGCTGCGCAACCTGTCGGCGAACGACATCTCGCCCACCGGCGACGGGATGACCCTGTCCGAGTTGCGAGCGGCCATGGCCTCCTACATCCGTCCCGAGGACGACCTGGCGGCCGAGGCCGAGGTGCTCGTGGAACGGGGCTGGCTGCGCCGGGACGCCGAGGACCGGCTGTGGCTGACCGAGGAGGGGGAGCGGGCGCGCGTCGAGCTCGCGCGCAACGCCCCCGCGATCCGCGCCGCCCTTCACGAGGGCATCGACGACGCGGAGTACGTCACCGCGATCAAGGTGCTCCAGCGGTTGATCCACAACGCGGGCGGAACGGTCGCCTGACGCGGATCTCGTGCGCCTCGCCCCGGGCAGCCTCGCTTCCGCGGCCGTCCTCCCGGGGGTCGGTTCGGGGCGAGGCTTCCCTTCTGTGCACGTGGGCGCTACCTTGCGAGACAGAAACCAGAATTCACTTCAGTTTCGGAGGTGGTCGGGTTGACGTCAGCCGCCACGGCCGGGCGACCCGGGTGCCGTCCGCGGGAGCTTCCGCCGTCCATGGTCGAGCGGATGACGCTCATCCTGGACGCGTTCCGCGGTACGACGACGCGGCTGACCCTCGAGGAGGTCGTCCACGCGACGGGGCTGCCGAGGTCCACCACGCACCGGATCCTCGACCAGCTGGTGCGGGCGGCGTGGCTGGAGCACGCGCCTCCCGGGTACCTGCTCGGGCGGCGCTCCCTGCGGCTCGGCAGCGACGCCCAGGGGTTCGTCGACCTGCGGTCGGCCGCCGCCCCGGTGCTGCACGAGCTGCAGCTCAGGACCGGGATGGTCGTGCACCTCGCCGTGCTGGAGGACACCCGCGTCCGCTATCTGGACAAGATCGGGGGCCGGTTCGCCGCCCGGGTGCCCTCGCGGGTGGGCGGCAGCGCCGTGGCCCACTCCACCGCGCTCGGCAAGGCGATGCTGGCCTGCCTGCCGGCGGAGGAGGTCGACGGGCGGGTCGGTGCCCCGATGAGCCGGCTGACCCAGCGCACGATCGGCGACCTGCGGACCCTGTACCAGGAGCTGCACCGGATCCGCGCCCGCGGCGGGGTCGCCTACGAACGCGGCGAGCACACCCCCGGCATCTCGTGCGTCGCCGCGGCCGTGCGCGGTCCGGAGGGTCCGCTCGGCGCCGTCTCGCTCGCCGGCGAGGCCGGATGCCTGCTGGAGACCGCCGCCCCGCTGGTGGCCGCCGCGGCGCGGACGATCTCGGTGGAGCTCGTCTCGGCGGTCGAGAGGCATCCCGGTGACGCGCCGGCGGAGACCTGGTCGGCCGAGACGCTGGCCCGCCTCGCGGCGATCGGCCGGGACGGCGCCTGGATCTGAGCGCGGCTCCGCGGGTGCGGGCCGGCGGGTGCGCACGGCACAATCGACCGCGTCGAGACGAAGGAGAAGCAGTGCCACGCATCGCCGATCCCCGGCCGGCGGCCGAGCCCAGGTCGCCGCACCAGAAGGACCGCCACGAGCGCATCCTCCGGGCGGCGCGGAGGCTCGGCGGCGTGCACGACCTCGATCGGGTCCAGATGCAGGACGTGGCCAACGAGGCCGGGGTCGCGATCGCCACCCTGTACCGCTACTTCCCCTCGAAGACCCACCTGTTCGCCGCCGTGAAGCGCAAGCAGGTCGAGCTGTTCGCGGAGGAGGTGGCCCGGCTGAAGTCGGCGGCGGAGAACCCCCTCGACGCGGTGGTGAGGACCCTGGTGCGGGCCAGGGAGGAGATGATGCGGCGGCCGCAGCTGTCGCGCACGATCCTGCAGGCCGACCAGACCGCGCAGGCCACCGCGAACGGCCCCTGGTCGTCGGACCGCACGTTCCGCGACATGCTGCTCGCGGCGGCCGGGATCGACGCCCCGGAACCCGCCGACGAGCGATTGGTGCGGCTCCTCGAATCGTGCTGGTACGGCGTGCTGCTGTCCTGCCTGAACGCGAGGCTCTCCCCGGCGGAGGCGGACGTCGACATCCGGGTCTCGTGCGAGATGCTGCTCGGCGCGCGGCTGGGCGGCACGACGGACTGACGAGCATTGTCGGTGGTGTCGCGTTTAATCGAGGGGTGGACGTTGAAGAGCGCATCGCGGAGCTGACCGCCGAGGTCAGGCGGCTGAACGACCTGTACTACGGCACCGGCGACAGCCCGCTGCCCGACGCGGACTACGACGCGCTGAAGGACGAGCTGGCGGCGCTCGTCGCCGAGCACCCCGAGCTCGAACCGGCGGACAGCCCGCTCGGGAAGGTCAACGCGCCGGCGGAGCTGACCGGCCCGACCGTCCGGCACGCGCGGCCGATGCTCTCGCTGGCGAAGGCGACGAGCGAGGAGCAGATCCGCACGTTCTGCGAGCGCTTCGGCGGCCAGGTGTTCCGCGTGTCGGAGAAGCTCGACGGCCTCTCGCTCAGCGTCGTCTACACCGACGGGCGGCTCGACTACGTCGCCACCCGCGGCACCGGCGCGGTCGGCGAGCTGGTGACCGAGAAGGTGCGCCATGTGATCCCGGGGCTGCCGACCGCGATCCAGGAGCCCGGACGCGTCGAGGTCCGGGGCGAGGCGGTGATGCTGCGGTCGGTGTGGGCCGCCTACAACGAGGCGCACCCGGACAAGACGCTGACCAACCCGCGGTCGGGCGCCGCCGGGACGCTCGTGCTGAAGGATCCCGAGGCGGCGGCGAAGGCCGAGCGGCTGCTGCGGTTCTACGCGTTCGGCGCCGACCGCGAGGGCGTCGCGATGGACCTCCCGGAGGGCTTCGAGCCGGTCGCCCAGTACGTGTGCGCGTCCGCCGGCGAGGTGGTGGACGCGATCAACGAGATCGGCGGGCGCCGCGACGGGCTGGACTACGACATCGACGGCGCCGTGGTGCGGCTGCACGAGCCGGCGGCGTTCGACGCGGCGGGCTTCAACAGCGCCGAGCCGCGCGGGGCGATCGCGTTCAAGTACCCGCCGGAGGAGAAGCTGACCACGCTGCTGTCGGTCGAGTGGCCGGTCGGCAAGATCGGCCGCGTCCCGCCGCGCGCGAAGGTCGCGCCGGTGTTCGTCGGCGGCGTGACGGTGGAGAACATCACCCTGCACAACCCGCGCCTGATCCGCGAGCGCGACCTGCGGATCGGCGACACGGTGGCGGTCGTGCGGCGCGGCGACGTGATCCCGTTCGCCGGCCGGTCGCTGCCGGAGCGGCGCGACGGGAGCGAGGTCGAGATCGTCCCGCCGACGCACTGCCCGTCGTGCGGTTCGGAATTGGAGGTCCGCGGCACCGGCGAGGAGCGCTGGTGCGTGAACCTCCAGTGCCCGGCGCAGGCGACGCGCCGGCTGATGCACTGGGCCTCGCGCCAGGCGGCCGACATGGAGGGCGTCGGCGACGTCTGGATCGAGAAGCTCGCCGAGGACGGTGTGCTCAGGCGCCGCAGCGACCTGTACGACCTGACCGCCGAGCAGCTGCTCGGCTACGAGCGGATGGGCGAGGTCAGCGCCCGGAACATGGTCGACTCGATCGCGTCCTCCAAGGGCATGGGGCTGCGCCGCGCGCTGATCGGGCTGGCGATCCCGATGGCGTCGGAGGGCACGGCGAAGCGGCTGTGCCTGGCCGGCTACGAGCGCGTCGAGGACGTCGCGGCGGCGACCGTCGAGGATTTGGTGGCGATCCGCGACATCGGGCCGAAGGCCGCCGAGAGCATCGTGGCGTTCTTCGCCCGCGCGGACGTCCGGGAGGAGATCGCGGCGCTGCGCGAGCGCGGCGTGAACCTCGACGTCCTGGACGAGGACCGGCCGGTCGACGCGGCGGCCGCGGGCGACTCGCCGCTCAAGGGCGCGTCGGTCGTGATCACCGGCGCGTTCACCGACCCGCGCTCGGGCGCGAAGATCAGCCGCCCGGACGTCACGCGCCTGGTCGAGCAGGCGGCGGCGACCACCGCCTCGGCGGTCTCGGCCAACACCGACTACCTGCTCGCGGGCGCCAACGTCGGGGCCGCGAAGACCGGCAAGGCCGAGAAGCTCGGGGTCACGGTCGTGCAGCAGGACGAGCTGTGGCGCTGGCTGGCCGAGGCCGGGGTGATCTGAATGCGCATCGTCGCGGTGGCCGACACGCACACCTACCACCACGACCTCGCCGTGCCCGACGGGGACGTCTTCGTCCACGCGGGCGACCTGTGCCGGCGCGGCGAGGACCTCGCGGAACTCCGGGAGGCCGCCGACTGGCTGCGCGCCCTCCCCCACCGGACGAAGATCGTCGTCGCCGGCAACCACGACCGGATGCTGGAGGACCGGCCCGACCGGGCGCGCGCCGTCCTGGCCGAGCGCGGCATCCGCTACCTGCAGGACAGCGGGACCGAGATCGACGGCGTCACGTTCTGGGGCAGCCCCTGGCAGCCGGCGTTCAACGACTGGGCCTTCAACCTTCCGCGCGGCCGCCGGCTGGCCCGCAAGTGGGCCCTGATCCCCGAGCGGGTCGACGTCCTGATCACGCACGGCCCGCCGCTGGGCATCGGCGACGCCGGCGCCCCGCCGGGCCGCCACGGCTGCGCGGACCTGCTGGCGCGGGTGCGGCAGGTCCGTCCCAGGCTGCACCTGTTCGGGCACATCCACCAGGACGGCGGCCTCTGGCACCACGACGGGACGGCCTTCGCGAACGTCACCACCTGGGAGTGCGAGCGCGGCCCGACCGTCATCCGGCTGGACGCCGCGGGCGCCGTCGGCGAGGTCGTCCCTCCCGCACGCACCGGCTAGCCGGTTCAGGGCTTCAGGGCGACGCCGCTCCACATGGTGGACGGGGTGGAGGCGAGGGCCGGGACGTCCGGGCGCCATTCGGGGGCCCGGACGAGGCCGGGCTCGACGAGGTCGAGGCCGTCGAGGAACGCCGCCACCTGGTCGCGGCTGCGCAGCGTGATCGTCTGCGCCATGGCCTCGTTGAGCCGGTCGGCCATATTCGCCATCCTGGCGGCCTGGATGTCGGTGGCCGGATGGGAGATCGCCACGTAGCTGCCGCTCGGGACCGCGTCGACCAGCGTGCGGACGACCCCGTACGGGTCGGACTCGTCCGGCACGTACTGCATGATCGCGATCAGCATCACCGCGACCGGCCGCTCGAAGTCCAGGATCTCGCGCGCGGCGTCCAGGACGGTGCCGGTGTCGCGGACGTCGGCGTCGATGTAGGAGGTGGCGCCGGCCGGGCTGCCGTTGAGCAGGGCGCGGGCGTGCGCGAGGACGACCGGGTCGTTGTCGACGTACACGACGCGGCTCTCGGGGGCGGCGGCCTGCGCGACCTCGTGGGTGTTGTCCGCCGTGGGGATGCCGGTGCCGATGTCCAGGAACTGCCGGACGCCCCGCTCGGCGGCCAGGAAGCGGACGGCGCGGGCCAGGAACGCCCGGGTGTTGCGCACCGAGGCGACCATGTCGGGCAGTGCCGCGATGGCCTGCTCCGCGGCCTCCCGGTCGGGCTCGTAGTTGTCCTTGCCGCCGAGCCAGTAGTCCTGGATGCGGGCGATGTGCGCAACGCTGGTGTCGAACGAGGGCGTGTCCGGCGCCCTGTCGTGCGTCTCCCCGGCCATCGTGGGACCTCCAGACCTCCCGGCGCCGAGTCGCCGCCCAGCCTAGACCGGCAAGATCCGCGGAGTGGGGGCTTTCGGGCGGCCCGCCCGGCGCGCGGCCCGGGGGGCAATGACCCGGCCATGCCGTGTCCAAGAATCCCGTTGCCGCGCTGTCTCCGGCGGGGCTGCGGGTAGCCGCACTTCACGGGGGGGGTGGCGGCTATGCGCATCGGTGGGCCCGTCGTCCCGATGGCGGCGACGGCGATCGACCGGATCCCGGACGAGGCGGCCTGTCCCGGCGGGTGCCGGTACGAGCCCAAGTGGGACGGGTTCCGCGCGCTGGCGATCGTGAACGAGAAGGGCGGGGTGCGCCTGTGGTCGCGGCGCCTGAAGAGCTTCAACGACGCGTTCCCCGAGGTCGTGCCGGCGGTCTTCGACGCGCTGCCGCCGGGGACGGTGGTCGACGGCGAGATCGTCCGCTGGGGACGCGACGGGCGCCTGGACTTCGCGGCGTTGCAGCGCCGGCACGTCGCCGGGCGCCGCCGCCGCGAGCTCGCGCTGACCGAGCCGTGCCATTACGTCGTGTTCGACGTCCTGGAGGCCGGTGGGACCGACTACCGGCCCAGGCCGCTGTCCGAGCGCCGCGAGGCCCTCGAACACCTCCTGTCCGGCGTGCCGGACACGTCCCGGATCGTGCTGTGCCCGCAGATGCGCGACGTGGGCGAGGCCCGGGTGTGGTTCGAGATCCTGCCAGCGCAGGGCATCGAGGGCCTCGTCGTCAAGGCCGCCTCGGGCCGCTACCAGGAGGGCAAGCGCGGCTGGTGGAAGGTCAAGCACCGCACCACCACCGAGGCCGTCGTCGGCGGCGTCACGGGCGGTGCCGCCGCCCCGGAGACCCTGATCCTCGGCCGGTACCGGCCGGACGGGCGGCTGCGCGTCGTCGCCCGCTCCGGTCCCCTGCCCCCGGCCGCGCGCCGCGAGCTCGCCGGCCTGCTGGCGCCCGCCGGGGACGACCACCCGTGGCCGGCGGTCCTGCCCGCCGGATGGGCCGGCGGGATGCCCGGCGCGGAGGCGCCCACCCCGTACGTCCGGGTCGTCCCGGACGTCGTCGTCGAGATCAGCGTGGACGCCGCGACGGAGCACGGCCGGTGGCGCCACTCGGTCCGGTACGTCCGGACGCGCAGGGACCTGCACCCGACGGACGTTCCCCAGGGCCTCGACCTGGAGTGACTCAGGACGGCACGAGGGTCCGGGCCAGGAGGAGCGTCACGTCGTCCTCGGCGGTCCTCGTCACCATGGTGTCGACCACGCCGGCGCAGAGGCGGTCCAGCGGGACGTCGGGACGGGCCAGGGCCGCGCCGAGGCGCCGCATGCCCGCGTCGAGGTCGTCGTCGCGCCGCTCGATCAACCCGTCGGTGTACATGGCCAGCAGGGTCCCCGGGGCGAGCTCGACCTCAGCGGACCGGTGCGCGCCGAGCCCGAGCCCGATCGGGGTGCCCGCGGGAAGGTCGGGGAAGGAGACGCCGCCGCCGGGATCGACGATCGCGGGCGGGAGGTGCCCGGCCGAGGCCATGGAGCAGCGCCGGGAGGCCGGGTCGTAGACGATGTACAGGCAGGTCGCGGCGATGGGCGACAGGGCGCTGCCCTGCTCCTCCTCGTCCTGGCGCGCGTACAGCTCGTCGAGGCGGGCGAGCAGTTCGGCCGGAGGGAGTCCGAGGTAGGCGAGCGTCCGCATGGCGGTGCGCAGGCGCCCCATGCTCGCGGCGGCGTTGAGCCCGTGCCCGGTCACGTCGCCCACCGCGAGGGCGAGGCGGGAGTCGGGCAGCGGGATCGTGTCGTACCAGTCGCCTCCCACGCCCTGGTGGACGTCGGACGGCAGGTAGCGCGAGGCCAGCTCCATCATGTCCCCGCCGCACAGCCTGCGCGGCAGGAGCTGCCGCTGGAGGGCGAGGGACGCGTCGTGCTCGCGGGTGTACTGGCGCGCGTTGTCCAGGCTCAGCGCGGCGCGGGCCGCGAGCTCCTCGGCGAGCACCAGGTCGTCCCGGGTGAACGGCGCCTTGTTGTCGGTGCGGACGAACACGGCGATGCCGAGGAGGCTGCCGCGCGCCCACAGCGGGACGATGATCAGCGTGTGCATGCCCATGGCGTCGATGACCCGGGCGCGGTCGGGGTCGGCGTCGAGCCAGCTCCCCGGCGAGGTGTCCATCTCGGGTTCGAAATGGGAGCGGCCGGACTCCAGGACCAGCGTGAACGGGGACCGGGGCGGCACGTACACCGGCTGCCCCTGCGGCCACAGGGACTCGGGGATCCCGGCGTGGATCGAGGCCAGGCCCGCGCGGCGGAACACGGGGATGCCGCTGTCGCCGGCCTCCAGCCGCTCCAGGGGTTCCGTCCCCGGCAGGACGGCCTCGGTGAGGTCGACGGTGGCGTAGTCGGCGAACGCCGGGACGGCGAGGTCGGTGAGTTCCTGGGCGGTCCGCTGGACGTCGAGGGTGGTGCCGATCTGGACGCTGGCCCGGCGGAGCAGGGCCAGCCGCTCGCGCGCCCGGCTATGGGTGATGTCGATGGCCATCAGGCACACGCCGAGGGGGCGCGAGTCGAGGGCCTCGACGCGGAACAGGAACGTCGAGAACGTGCTCTCCCCGCCGGTGCCGCCCCACCGGGACTCGCGGTCCAGCACCGGGACGCCGTCGGCGAGCACCTCGCGGATCAGCTCCGGCGGGACGAGGGGTTCGAGCTCGCCGGGGCTCTCGGGCAGCGGCCGGCCCACCCGGAAGCAGGGGAAGGCCCCTTCCAGCCGCTGCGCCCGCTCGTTCCGCCAGACCGACCGCAGGTCGGTGTCCCAGGCGACCATCACCACGGGCGCGGCGCTGAGCAGCGGCTCCAGCACGGACGTGCCGAGGGTGAACACCGAGGCGGGGATCGCCGCCACGACCCAGGCGGGCGCCCCGCCCGGGGTGGTGATCCGGATCCGCTCGAGGTGCGTGACGATCTGGCCGCCGTCCTCGTGGCGGAGGTCGACCATGCCGACCCGGTAGTCGTCGTCGCCGTGGCCGCCGTTCCACGTCCAGATGCGGCGTGCGCGGTCGCGCTCCATGCGCAGGTCGGTGCCGGGGCGGCCGAGGATCCCCTCCGGCGGATAGCCGAGCAGCTCGCCGGCCGCCTTCGACCATCCGACCACGTCGCCGCGGGCGTCGAGGACGGCGACCGCCGGGACGGGAGCGTCCCTGCCGTGCTCCCAGATGTTGCTCCGAGCCATGGAGCCATACAATCACGCGGCCACTCGCCTGACGTGCGAAGCATTACCATTCGGACACGATCAGTCACGAAAAGTGACCATCATTCGATCAGTGAGGAACCGCCCGCGCGGCCGGTTTCCTGGACGATCCGCCGGACGACGGAGACGGCGCGCGCCAGGTGGGGTTCGGTGCGGTCGGTCCGGTGGGCGATGGCCAGGTCGACGCCGGCGGCGGGACGGGCCAGGGGGCGGAAGACGACGCCGTCGAGGGCCAGGGCCGTCACCGGTTCGGGGACGACGGCCGCGCCGAGGCCGCCCGCGACGAGGGTGACGAGGGTCGAGGTCTCGCCGACCTCGTGCCGGATCCGGGGCTCCACGGCGGCGTCGCGGAAGAGACCGAGCACCACGTCGTACATCACGGAGCGGCGGTCGGCGGAGTGCACGATGAGGTCGGCGCCGGCCAGGTCGGCGACCTCGACCCGCCGCTGGGCGGCGAGCGGGTGGTCGGCGGGGACGGCGACGACGAGCCGGTCCCGGCGCAGCGGCAGGACGGTGAGGGACAGGTCGGCGATCGGCGGGCGCAGCAGCGCGAGGTCGATCTCGCCGGTGCGCAGCGCGGCGGCCTGGTCGGGCACGAGCATCTCGCCGCGGAAGGAGAAGTCGACACCGGACAGTTCGAGGGAGAGGCCGCGGGAGAGGGCGGGCAGGAGGCTGTAGGTGGCCGAGCCGACGCAGCCGATCGTGAGGTGCCCGACGGCGCCGGCCGCGATCCGGCGGGCCTCGTGGGCCGCCTCGTCCACCTCGCCGAGGATCCTCCGTGCGCGCGCGAGGTAGCCGCGGCCCGCGTCGGTGAGGTCGACCCGGCGCGTGCTGCGGTGGAGGAGCTCGACGCCGAGATCGGTCTCCAGCCGGCGGATCGCCTGCGACAGCGGCGGCTGGGCCATGTTGAGCCGTTCGGCGGCGCGGCCGAAGTGGAGTTCCTCGGCGACGGCGACGAAGTACCGCAGGTGACGGAGATCCATATTGCCTGCGTATCAATCTGCACGAATATTGATACTTCACTGTATCAAGGGAGGCCACCTAGCCTCGGTGGCATGAGCACCTATCTGTACTCGGCCGTCCGGACGCCGTTCGGACGGTTCAACGGCGCCCTGGCGGGCGTGCGGCCCGACGACCTAGCGGCCGGCGTGATCACCGCGCTGCTGGAGCGGGCGCCCCGGCTGGACCCCGCGGCGATAGGCGAGGTCGTCTGGGGGAACGCGAACGGCGCGGGCGAGGAGAACCGCAACGTCGGCCGGATGGCCGCGCTGCTCGCCGGGCTGCCGACGAGCGTGCCCGGCACGACCGTCAACCGGCTGTGCGGGTCCAGCCTCGACGCGGCGATGATCGGGTCCCGGACGATCGAGACCGGCGACGCCGACGTGGTGCTGGCCGGCGGCGTCGAGTCGATGACCCGGGCGCCGTGGGTGCTGCCGAAGCCGGCGAAGGGCTTCCCCGCCGGGAACGTCACCGCGGTGTCGACCACGCTCGGCTGGCGGCTGGTGAACCCGCGCATGCCGGAGGAGTGGACCGTCTCCCTCGGCGAGGCCAACGAGCTGCTCCAGGAGAGGTACGGCGTCGGCCGCGAGCGCCAGGACGCGTTCGCCCTGCGCTCGCACCGGCTCGCTGCGGCCGCCTGGGACCAGGGCTTCTACGACGACCTGGTGGTCCCCGTCGAGGGGCTAAAGCGCGACGAGGGCATCCGCGCGGACACGTCGCTGGAGAAGCTGTCCGGCCTCAAGCCGAGCTTCCGCCCGGACGGCACCATCACCGCCGGCAACGCGTCGCCGCTGAGCGACGGCGCGTCAGCCCTGCTGCTCGGCTCCGCCGAGGCCGCCGGGCGGATCGGCCTGGAGCCCCTCGCGCGCGTCGCCGGGCGGGGCGCGTTCGCCCTCGACCCGCAGGACTTCGGGTACGCCCCGGTCGAGGCGGCGAACCGCGCCCTCGCGCGGGCCGGCATCGGCTGGGACCGGGTGGGCGCCGTCGAGCTGAACGAGGCGTTCGCCGTGCAGTCGCTCGTCTGCGTCGACGCCTGGGGCGTCGACCCGGAGATCGTCAACACCCGGGGCGGCGCGATCGCGATCGGCCACCCGCGCGGCGCCCGCGGCGCCCCAGATCGGAAGAGCGGGGGGGAGGGGAAG